>JBBRIO010000082.1:0-13329 GCA_038220855.1 Bryobacterales bacterium
CAAACCTACCTCTCCATACCGCGCTTGCGTCCCCGCATCCTTTACCTTCAACACCCGGCCAGCCAGATCGTACTCCGTCGCTACCACACGCCCGGACGGGTAGGTCATCGAAGTCAAGTTACCCGCCAGATCGTAACTATAATTCGGAAATTCAAACGTGCCCCCGCCTGTGCCGTTGACCACATGCCTGCTCCGAACTACACGCCCCATCGCATCAAAAGCATGGGTCCGCCGGTTCGCCGGGCTGCTGTTTATCTCAATTAACCGCCCCACGCTATTCGGCACCGCCGCGCCGCCGCAATCCGTCACCGTGTCATAACAGTATGTCACCGGCGCCGTCGCCGGACTCCCAGCATAGGTCTTATTCGTAAGCCGGTCCAGCGAATCGTAAGTCAAGCTCGTCGTATGCCGGGCGTCCGTCCGGCTGGTCAGGTTCCCATTGGCGTCATAATCGAGGGCAAACACCCCACTCTCTGGGTTATCCGCCTGCCGGAGCCGCGCTAGCGAATCGTAGCGGAATTTCCGGCCGCGCGGCGAGGCACAGCTATCGCTCGTGTCGAGATCCTGCCCCGGGCAAACCCCGATCAGGTTGTTCAATCCGTCAAAACGGTAGTAAGTTGAATACGCTAGGCTTCCGCCCGGATCCTCGATAACCCTCGCTATCCTTCCCAGCGCATCCGTCCGGGTCTCCCTCTTCTTCCCATCCGCGTCGGTTACGGTAACGCTCCCGCCCAGAAACGCTGTTGTCACCGCCGCCGTATCCGGCGAAACCACCTGCGTTACCCGATCCAACCCATCAAACTGTTGGGTCGTGAACACTTCCCCGCTCAAAGGCCCACACCGCACCGGGGTGCCTGCGTACCGCAACGGATTCGTCGTTCGAAAAGCCCGGCTGGCTCCGTCATACTCCGTTCGCGTCCGAACCATAGACGTCCCTTCTGCCTGCCGGGACTCGCACGGTCTTCCCAACCCATCGAGAACGCTTACCGTCTCGACATAGGAACTACCGCTCCGCAAAACGCGCTCCGTGATCGTCCCATTCGGCGCATCGTAAAGGTAAGACCTCTGACCCCCGTCCGGAAACCCAGCGGCGCTCAAGCGGCCGAGAACATCGTAAGTGAACGCAGTAACCTGATTGTTGGTGTTTGTCTGAAACTTCGCCGCACCAAGGTTGTAGTCATACTGGACCCGTGACTGATGGCCCTTCGGATTGGTAACCGTACGCACGAAAGCCCATGTATTGTAGGTGCCTTTATCTACCACTGAGCCCACGAAATCGTCCGCGTAATCGAAACTCGCGCTCAATCCCCGAGCGTTGGTTGCCGAGACCACGTTCCCGAGAATGTCATAGTTCCTCGTGTAAACAACGCCAGTGCTTCCCACGCACTGCGGTGCGCCGCTGGCTTGGTAGGCTAGCGACGTCGTCACTTTTGTCGCGTTGCCGCGCGTGACGAACGAAGTGGCGTATGGCTCCACAGAGTAGAGTCCAGAGGCGACGACGTGCAACCGTTGGGTCGCGTTGCTCCGGTCCAGAGGGGCCGCTTCATCGTAATCAAATACCTGCCTCGAGGCTTCACACGTTCCCAGCCCAGGCGAGGTTCGGAAAACTGACACTTGTCGGGGCACCGACCGGACATGCGCGACAGCGGCCACCCGCGATGCCACATTGCTCAGTCCGCTGTTGTAACCGGAAAGGCCATCATAGTCGCGGCCCGCGTAGGTCGTGATAAAAGTCGTTTCGGTGCGCCGCAGTTCGCTTACGGTGTCGAAGTCATAGCTGGTTGAGCGGGTGCGATTGTTGTAGTTGTCGTAGAGATACGTTTCCCGATACTCTTTCTGGCTGGCACCCGGATCAGCGATAGTCCGCGTTTCAGTGATCCGAAGATCATTCGTAGGCTCCGCCGCCTGCTGCACCCGGTCGATCGACGTAAGAACAACCCACCAGGAGACTGGGGCCCGCTGGGCATGAGTATGTACAACGTGCCGCAGGATTTGGTTTGTCGCGAGATCCTTGTACTGGGTTTGATACTCCTGACCTTCGTCGGTGTAGGGATAGGAGACCGGTGAGGCGTTGGCCACCGGTTGCGGCGTTCCTCGGAAAAGGTGAGTCACCTCATCCAGTCCGTTTCCGTTGTCGCCCTGCTTTCTGGTTACGGTTACGGTCGAGGAAGGGTTGCCGGCGGTAGAAACATACTGAAAGGTGGTAGTGCCAGAAATCGCCTCAATCTCACCGGTCTGCGAGGCGAACTCCTTCCGGGTCTTTAGCCGCCGATAGATGAACGTTCCGACGTAGCTGCCCCCTCCGATCCCGCCTTCGTGCTCATACAGGTATCCGCCGCCCGTAGGCATCGTCACCTTAGCCAATTCGGAATATTCGTTATACTGAAACTTGTATTCGTCGTTGTTAGCAAACGTGACCTTCGACACGACTTGGTCGGCTTGGCAGTAGTCGAGAAACTTTACATCGCTGCCGCCAAAGAGGCTTGGTTGTTGATTGTGGCTTAGTTTTTTCGGCGCGTAGGCCCTATACAACACGGTCGAATCGGCTACACATGCCGTGTTGTAGGGGGTTCCCCGTTGGATGGTAATCGCGCGGGAAGTGCCGTCAGCTCCGATGTACTGAATGATGTCGGTCGCGCTCCCGTAGGTGATCCCGATCTTGCGCCGCAAAGGATCTCGAATTTCGATCACGCGGCACTTATTGCACCCCGCACTTGTTTCATACGTGAAAGATGTGACGTTTCCATTGCGGTCGCTGATCCAATCGACTACTCCCTGGCCGATCCGGTAGCGCGTGCCATCCGCAAAGAAGAGGAAACCGGAAATGCTCCGGTCTTCCGTTCCACCGTCCGTCAAGATTTGGTCGACTATGTCGCTGTCGGCTACAAAACTCATCGCCGAACCATCGAAAGATTTGAAGATCCGGCCGCGGTTTAGCATCCCCGTTGGATTACAAGCCGACGGGAATGAAAGAACAGCGGGCCGTCCATCCAGAGCACTATCCCGAAGTGAGTGTTCCGTTCCGTCTGGTCCCACGAACGTGAGGCGGCTTAAAAGATAGGTGGCGTGGTTGGGGCACCCTTGCTGGCTCCCGTGCCCGTACCCTCCCTCGCGCAGAATCAGAACCCCTGGGCCGTACCCAACCTCCAAGGGTTCCCACCAGGTGGGCGCGGGCCAAAGGCGATATTCGGCTGGAACCAAGCTCGTGTCCAGATCGTTAAACATCTGCCACTGCTGCTGAATCCGAAGGTTCATCGTGTAACCGGCGCTTCCTCTTCCCCCCACGCTCAGTAACGGCAGATTGAAGGCCAGTTTCCCACTAAAGAGATTGATGTTTTCTTTCCCTCCCAGGCTGAGCGTACCGGGTCCGGCACCGCCTTCCCGGCCCGGATGCGTCATCCCGTCCAGTCCTGAGTAGCTGGGCGACTGTGCGAAGGAGGTCGAGACCAAGCCCGAACTGAGGGCCACCGCGCAAAGCGTCAAGGGAAGTTTTGTCAAAAATCTTTGAATCGGAAGCATTCCTATCGCTCCTACGGTTTTACGCTAATTCGGCAGAGAACGCCGGCCCGCCCGGGTATGTTCAGTTCATACTCACCGGGGTTCAAGTTGATGAGAGTATTCGACCGCTGCAGTTTTGTTGCCGCGACATCGATCCGCGCAATGGCGACCACTCTGGATTCTCCCACCGGATTCAGCCGGAACTCTGTGGTGCCATGGCCGGTTCGATTCAGGATGCTGATATTTACCGGGCCTGCCACCACGGACACTTCGGCCGGAAAAATCCCGCGCGGTGTTATCAGAAGCGAGATGGCGCTGGCGCGTTTGTTCTGACCATGCGCAGGTGATACCGGTAGACACCCAACACCTGCCACCAGAAGGCGCAGGACTTCACCCCGGCTAAAACCGATCTCCAGATTTCGTCTCATTTCGATACCACCAAGCTGGTTACAATCTCGTCCCGCCGTTCTGCGGCCGTTACGGCCAAGGGGTTGGATACCGTTGCTTTAGCGGCCCCTCCGCCCTCGGCAAACTTCAATCCGGGGGCCGAAACGTGCAACGTGTATGCCGTCCCGCGGGGAACCGGCAGAACATAGGTGAACACTCCCCGGTCGGCACTGACAATTCTCGCGACGTGAAAAAATCCCGCCGCATCGAACGCCCCGATCAGGGCCGAGGGGAGGAAGCCAATTGGTTCTCTTGGGTGCCGAAGTAGCCGGCCCCGATCCTCCAGCACAAACTTCAGCCGGGGACCGGTTGCCAGTTGAATCACATTAACGGCTCGGTTGGCCGAGCTGACGTTTAGCCTCTTCGCCTCCCCCGGCCATTCGCAGGGATCGAGGACTCCAAGATGGGGATCCACTCCGACGCATACGTCGTAGTCACCTTCTTCCACTCCGTTCGTTTCAAAGTCGCCGCTCAAAGTGGTCGCGGATCCCTCTTTTCTTTGGGTCGCGGGTGTATTGTTTGCCACGCGCTTCTGTAGGGTAACCACCGCGCCGGGCAACGGCGCGCCGCCCGGCAGCATCAGCCGCCCTCGGGCAGGCGACTTCGCAGCTTCCTGTCCGAAGGCAGCGGTAGCGAGCAGCAGTCCGGAAGTCAGGAGATGCCGAAGAGTCTTTGTACTTGACATTACGGCACCACCCAGGATCCGAGCTGCGAGAACCCGGTCGCCGTGGCTGCCTCGGAATCGCTCCGCCGGCCAAAAATACCTTTGGCCCCGGAGAAGGCGGGCTTGAATAACAAATTCATATTGACATACCGGTTGATTGCGTCAGTTGTCGAGTAGGAGTTGGTCCAGGAGAGTTTGCATTGCGAATTTTCCACTGAGTAGCTGGAACTGGTGTTCGGCTGGGAGGGCAACGGCGGATATCCTCCGCCAGGCTGCACCGGGACCCAGTCGTTCAGAGTATCTTTCCGCAGGGAAACCGTATTCTGATAGAACATCAGATAACAGCGGGAATCCGCCGATGAGGTGTCGGGCGCGAAGAGGAATTGAACGGGAGCGGAATCGACGATTCCGCCGTTATTGGGTTGGATGCTCCAGTGCGTGAGGAACTGCTGAAGCGTGCCGGAACCAGAGTTGGGAGACACGAATGGCCCCACCGGGTTTTGGTAATAGTACAGATACATCGTTCCTTGCGTCGTTAGCAAAGGCGTGCCGGCTCCGCCGCACCTCCCGGTGGCCGTAACCGTGAGAACACCGGACTCCGGAACACTTGACGCCGTGATGGTCGCCGGATTGGTACCGGCCGCCGGTTGATTGCTATTGCCAGCGGGCAGAACGCTCCAACCGAGATCGGTCAGCGTGCCGCCGCTCGCGCAGGATGCTGCAAAGGAGCGAGGTTGGTTCACGTTCACACTGAACTGCTCAGGGGGCGAAAGCGTCAGAACTTCGGCGCCTGGCGACCACGTTCCGATCACGTTCCAGTTTGTCGTTTGGCCCACTCGGTCGATTACATATGCGTAATTGTTCTTGCCCCCTAGGAATGTAGCCGCAAACGTGAGATCCACTTCGACCACCAGCGTTGTCGCCGTAGCCGTAATCGAAGAAGTTGCCAGGTTCATGCCGCACTTCGGCCCCGACAACGTCCCACTGTTCCCGGCGATACCTTGTGGTGCCGGAGATCCATACGGATTCATGGTGAACAGCCGGGTAAGAACATCGTAGGCTACGGCGCAAGCCGTTGTTCCGTTTAAGACGTCTCCAATCAAAATTTGGCCATTCCGAATGAAATTGCCATTTGTACCTACGGCAACTGTGTACGTGAATTTGCGGGATGGCCCTGTTCCCGAGTTTGGGTTAACTGTGACCGTCGCCGCGGATGGCGCGGGGAAGGGAATAATTGCGCCCAAATCCTTCCAGGATTCAGCCGGATTTCCATTCTGGTCGTGGCCCATCATGAAGATTCGTTGGGTACCGCGATAGATCGGCAGGAATCTCACGGGGATGGTGAAGATCCAGTTTCCACCGCTGGCGAGCACTGATGCCCCCGCGCGGTTCACTTCGCACATGCTATTCGTCAGAGTCCCCGCTCCGCCAATGGGACCTGAAGTCGAGCCACTTCCAGAGTCGTTCACCAAGGACACCGTCGCAGGGGCGACCGGGTTCAAGAACAGGAAACAGGCCTGCGAACCGTTAATGTCTGGCTGCCCGATCAGCACCCGACCGCCCTGCGTGTTCACGCCTGCTCCAAAAGTGAAGGTGAAAATCGTCGAACCGTTCGGAGCCACTGGCGTCGAGGTGACGCTGACCGCGCCATTGCCCGTTGCGGGTGGCGGTGTGCTCGTGTAGATATTCATAATCTCCGCAGCGCTCAAAGGTACGTCATGATACCGAACTTCGTCGATGCTGCCTGGGAACGATGGCGCAACGAGATTCGCGCCGCCAGCCGTCGTCGTGTTGCCGCCAAGGTCCATTGAGTTGAGGGGCGGAGTGAACGTGGGAACCAAGCCGGACCCATCCGCGACACCATTGACATAAAGCCGGGACGCGACTCCATCGTAGGTGTGGGCAAGGTGGGTCCAGACACCTGGGCTCAGCCTGGTTGCCCCGCAGACTGTGGCGGTGCCCCAATGATCAAAGCTCAGGCGGTACTCTCCACATTGACTGCCGATAGTGGATATCCCAACCCAATCGGCACCGCCCACAGGCCCGCCTACGGTCACAATGGGAATCGCACGACCCGTAAAGGGTTCAAATCGCACCCAAGCAGAAATGGTTCGTTGGGAAGCCAAAGTCGCACTACTGCTGATGCGGACTCGTGAGCTTGTCCCATCGAATTTGAAGCTCTGGCCCAATGCGCCAGAATCATAAGCGGCGACGCCGGACCAGGTGCCTGGATTCCCGCCGCTCGTATCGGAGGTATTGTTCTCTCCCTTCCAGTGAGACACGAGTCCCCCTGTCGGGGCCGTACCGATCGTCCAGGATCCCCGGTTTTGCCAATTTGGCGTTTGATTGGGCCGATCCATCGGTAAAATCCAATTGGTTATCGTCCCAGACATCGAAGGCAGGAACTCTACATCGAATGTGACGAGAAGCGAACTGCCGGACTCCGCGATGGAAGATGTCGAGAGGTGGAGGCGGCAGCGCAAACTCTCAATGGAACCGCCTTGCCCCGCAACCCCGCTCGCCCCGCCGAAACCGGTTTGACCGTTCAGATAAAATATGTTGGAAGACCGGTGGAAACCGAGATAGCAGCCGGCGTTCCCATCTAATGCGGGACTCAGCAAGGCCAATCCGCCGAAAATGTACTTAGGACCCAGGGCGCTGCCCACCTGATAGGAAAATTGCTTCCGCGTACCGGTACCGGACGCAGGACTGGACGAGAGGATGGTTGGGGGTGCCGGCGCCGGAAACGGTGTCCAAACGCCTCGTTCCATCCAACCACCGCTATCAGAGTTTCCCACGCCGTCACCCGTGAGCATATAGATTTTGTAAGTTCCCGCGAAAATTGGCTGAAAGCGGATCGCGAGTCGAAGGATCATATCTTGATTCTCAACCCGTTGGGAGGACGCACCAAGATCCACCTCGCACACCGCGCTGGTTAGCCGCTTATTCTCACCCATGTATCCAGAGCCCACCCAGTTTCCGAAGCCGTCTCCGAGAAGCAACGCTCCGTCTTTAGCTGTATAGATGAAATGGCAGGCATCTCTGCCATCAGCGCCATAATTGATGATCCCCTGCATCCAATCGATGTAGCCACCGCCCGCGGGCGAGGTGGACCGGAACTCCAGCGTGGCGACGTCGCCCGAACCCGAATTGGGCGTTAGACCGATGCTTTGCGGAGCCGCCACGGTTGAACTTCCCAATTGGGAAATCGTGAAGGTTTTTGCACCTACGAGCAGGGTCGCAGATCGAGCCGCGGATCCTTCTGGCTGGCTGGACACCGTATAGTAGACCGTTCCAATCCCCGTTCCGCTCGTTGCTGAGGTAATCGTCATCCAACTGGGTGCCCCGGTGACCGCCCAACTCCCGGCGGCAATCACGATAAAGGAACCGCTAAAGTTGGCGACGCTGGTGATCGGCGGATAGGTTTTGCGATCAGGAACGACGCTGCTTACCCCGGTAAGGGCTCCGCTCTGTTCAATCGCAATCACCCGGCTTCCTAAGTAGACATACTCTTTGGTCACTTGTTGGCACGGCGCCGTCACCGCACAAGCCAGGAAGAGAACCGTTTGCCATTTGGGGTTAGTGGGGAGCTGATTCGTGCGCATCGTAAGGCTCCTATGGCTGGGCGGAGGAACCGGTCACAGCAATTGTGACTATCTGGTTCGCCCCGCCGCCTCTGTTCAATCGCATCGGGGAGCGAACGCCGCTTTTGGAGTCTGTCGCTTTTCCAGCTACTTGGAATTGGATGGACCCTCCAGGGATCCCGAACGTCAGGTCCTGCTCGTACGGCACGACCATCTGGTAGGTGGTTCCGTCCCGGTCCGTGCTTTCAGCCCGCATGGGGTAGAACAGTTTCTTGCTCGTCCACACCCCGGCCAACCCCGCCCCGGGCACGCGCTTCTGTTCCAGATGCTTGCCTGGGTCCAGGACTCGCACTTGCAGCTTCGCGCCGGTTTCAATGCGCGTCTCGGGTGCCGTGATTGCGAGGCCCTGACGAACGGTAAAGGTTGGCGGTGTCTCGGCCCACAAACATGGGTCGAGCAACAGCGATCCCGCAGAGCCCTGCACACAAAGCCGGTAAGTTCCGGGCGGTATCGAAGGAGCAATGAACTGCCCGTCGGCACCGACTGACAACGAGAGCGGCTTCGAGTCGCCGTTCCGGTGGAGCGTAACGGTGGCCCCCGCGAGGGACTTTCCCGAGTCATCGGTGATCTTGCCCGCTAGTCTACCCTGATCCGACGTTGGTTGGCATAAACCAATCCCGGTCAGACTAACGAACAAAAATGACAAATGAATACCCATGGGAGTTCAGTCCGCTTCCTTTCGACCTAAGCTACGTTCACTTCCCCAAGCGCAAGCGCACCTAGGGCAATCTCATGATGAGCGGACAGCCGAATGGGCAAACGGCTAACTCATACAGTGCCGGCGTGGCAGCCGTTTTCAGGAGCAACACCTGAATACTGTTAGAAGAATGTAACTGAAGGGGGGGGAAGTCAAGAACTATTTTCGGATTTTTGTTTTGGTGTGTTTTCCGCTACACTTGGTTCGCCGATGCCACATTCCCATGGAGCAGGACGGGCGGGAGAGCGCGGGGACCAGCGTTGAGCCAGCCGAAGCGGCGGTTGCATTCGGGGCGGCGAGGGTCGCGCCAAACAGCGAAATCTAGAACGTGGCTTTCAGCCTAAAGGACCTTGCCGGTCCGGTCGTCCCAGCGGACTCGACGCCCGGTTTTCCGCGAGATGTTGGCGAGCATCGTGATGAGGCAAGCCTGGAACCCGAGGCGCATCGGGGCGGTGGGCGTTTGCCGGGTCCGAACACAATCGAGAAAATTGCGGACGTGTACCTCCGTCGCGAACCCGAAGCCGCGTGCCGAGGTCTTCGTAATTGCCGGGACATCTTCCTCCCCCTGCCGGAACACCTTACATTCCTCCCGGCCAATGTCCATGCGCGCCAAATCCCCGTCTAACTGACTCAGTTGATCGTTCTTACTCTTATACTTCATCGCGGCGTAGTTGATCGTGAAGATACCGAGAAACTCCTCTGGATACTCGGCAATCGTAACCATGGACTCCGGCGTATCAAACTCGGACTTCTGGACCTTGCCCGCCGACGCGGTGACCGCCAGCGGATACGAGGCGTTCATCAGCAGATGGATGCCATCGAACGCATGGGCACCCTGATCGGCGGCGATGCCGCCGGCGTAGTCGGAGAAGTAACGCCAGTGGCGGAAACGGGCGGGGTCCGGGGCGACGCGATGTTCGACCGGACCCTGCCACTGCTCCCAGTCCAGCGACCCGTCGAGCTTGGCCGAGGGCGGCTGGCCGACGTAGTTGTTCAGCCACCAGGAGCGGACCATGCGGACGTTGCCGAGGGTGCCGGCGGCGACGATCTTGCGGCCCTCCAAGTAGAGATCGTAACTGCGGCGTTGCATGCCGACCTGGACGATGTTCTTGGACGCCTTTTCGGCGCGGACGAGTTCGGAACCTTGATCGGGGGTCTGGCAGAGGGGCTTTTCGACGTAGATGTCTTTACCGGCGGCTAGGGCGTCGAGCACCATGCGGTGATGCCAATGCTCGGGCGTGGCGATGAGGACGGCTTGAATCGTTTTGTCGTCGAGGATCTGCTTATAGTTCCGGATGGCTCGGGGGCTGCCGCCTTGTTTTTTGGCGGCGGCACCGAGGGCGCGTTCCAGGTTTGGCTCGTAGACGTCGCAGATGCTGGAGACGCGAAC
Organism: Bryobacterales bacterium; assembly: GCA_038220855.1. Classification (GTDB taxonomy): domain Bacteria; phylum Acidobacteriota; class Terriglobia; order Bryobacterales; family Bryobacteraceae. The sequence continues at coordinate 10,341 of JBBRIO010000082.1, forward strand.
GGCGGGGTCCTTCTGAAACTCGCCCATGACATAGGTGCCGCGGCCGCCGCTTCCGATGACGCCGAGAGTGATCTGGTTGGACGGGGCGGTTTGGGCGACGAGCAGGGACGAGCCGGCAAGGAAGAAGTGTCTGCGGGATTCCATAGTTTATGTTCGCTCCTGGCAGGCTTGGAGTAAACTTGTTTGGTCAGAAGGGCGCGCTGGGCTGGTTCCGGGTCCGCTTGCCGGGTCAGCGAACCGAGAGCGCAGAAGAGCGGACTAAGCGCTAGAAGCCGACGCGGAGGCCAACCTGTAAGCTACGCGAACCGGCGTTTTCCTGGCCTTGGGTGGAAGTGATGCGGCCGAACTGGGCGTTCGTGATATTGAGCTGGGGGACGCCGAAGTTCGGGGTGTTGGTGAGGTTCGAGGCCGAACCTTCGAGAGTCGCGAAGATCCGCTCGGTGATGTTGAATTTCTTCTGCATCTTCATCGACAACACCGCAGTCTGCGGACCGACGAGCGAACCGGGTCCCACGTAGCCAAAGCGGCCGATAGCACCGTTGTTGGGCAGGTTGACGCCATTGACGCGGCCGGGGACGGTGAAGGCGGTGGGGTCGAAGAAGCGTTCGACGGTCTGGACACCGGAATCGAAGTTGCCGCGCGAGGTGCCGGTGTAGTCGGGACGATTGGTCGCCCGGGTGTTCAGCGCGGTGCCGGAAGGATCGGTGACGTTGCCGGTGGTGGGGGTGAGATAGAGCCCGGTCTGCCAGAGGAAGATGCCGGAAAGCTGCCAGCCCTGCAGGAGTAACCTGCTGACGTAGTTACCGCCGGCAAGTTTCTCGAAGGGCAGGTCGTAGGTGGCGGTGGTCAGGAAGCGATGGCGGCGGGTGCCGGGGAGGTTGCCTTTGTCGAGGGCGAGATTGAAGCGGTCGGTGGGCACCGCGCCGTTTTCGGAGGCAAAGCCGCCGCCGTTCGACCCAGTGGCGTTGGAAGTGCCGTGGGCCCAGACCCAGGACGACTGGAAGAAGAGGCCGTTCGAGTAACGCTTGTTGACTTCGGCGGTGCCGGCGCTGTAGAAACTCTGGGTGTTGGGATCGCGGGTGAAGACAATCTGCCAGTTGGGATAGGGCCGGGAAGCGGCGGCGGCGGTGTAGCCGATCGTATTGGGGCGGACTTGGTTCAGGTCGGGCGAGGAGAACAGCTTGATGGCTTTCGAGCCGGAGTAAGAGAGGCGGAGGCCGATCTTATAGGGCAGTTCGCGTTCGACGGTGAGGGACCACTGCTGGGTGTAGGGGTCCGGGCCGTCCCATTGGGTGGCGCGGCGAAAGTCCGGGCGTCCGCCGCCCGCGCCGAGTCCGGTGCGGAAGGGCCGGGGGAAGACGAGATCGGGAACGCCGGCGCTCGTGAGGGCGTTTGGGAAGGTGCGGACGTCGGAGACGTGGATGCCGCTGATTGTGTAAAAGACGCTGCCGAGGATGGTGGAGGTGAAGATGCCGTAGCCGCCACGGATGACGGTCTTATTGCCGAAGGGCCGGTAGGCGAAGCCGAAGCGGGGGGTGAAGTTGTTGTAGTCGGTGAGGCGGAGGCTCTCAGGGAGGCCGACGTCTTTGGCGAGCACGACGGGAGTGTTACCGATGGAGGCGAGGAAGGTGGGCGAGCTGAATTTTTTCGCTTCTTCGTTGGCGAGGACAATGCGGCCGCCCGGGAAGGCGCGGTCGAACTGGGTGGTGGTCAAGGCATTGTCGAAGAACATCGGATGGACTTCGTAACGGATGCCGTAGTTCAAGGTCAACTTGCTGTTGACCTTGAAGTCGTCCTGGGCGTAGAAGCCATAGTGGAAGGTGACGCCGTCGACGTCTTTGCCGGTGTTGGCGAGGTTGGTCTGGTTAGGCACTCCGAGGACGTAGTCGGCGACGCCGTAGCCTGTGAACTGGCCGTTGAAGCCATAGGTACCCATGTCGTCACCGGTGGTAAAGCTGGTGATGTCGGTGGTGCGGAGGCGGCGGATATCGGCGCCGAACTTGAAGGTGTGGCGGCCTTTGATCAAGGTGAGGTTATTGGCGAACTGAAGTGTGCGGTTACGGGTGATGGACTCGCGGCCTTCACCGGTGCTGGTGAAGCCGTTGATGGAGATGTCGGGGATCTGCGAGCCGGCGGGAGGATCGGTGCGGATGCCGACGAGGCCGACCTGCTTGAGCAGGGCGGGGCCGTCGAAGGTTTTGCCATCAATGCCGAAGGTGTTGACGGAGTCCTGCATCGCGAGGCCGGCGCGGAATTCATTCAACAGATTTGGTTTGACGACCCAGTTCCAGGCTCCGACGAGATTCTTGGGATTGGCGCTGCTGATGTTATTGCCGGTTGTGTCAAAAAACGTTTTGGGGGAGAGGGCGGAGATCTCTTTTTGGGAGTAGCGGCTGAAGATGCGGTGTTTGTCAGAGAAGTTGTGATCGACGCGGATGTCGTATTGGTCGTTGTCGTTTTGGACGCCCTTCAAGAGGCTGTAGTTGGGGGAGGAGACGTTGTCGCCGGAGCGGGTGGCGACGGGGAAGAGGGCGTCGGCGAGGCCACGGGAGACGGGGTTGACGCGGGAGGCGGGGATGATGTTGCCGGCGAAGGGTGCATTATTGTTGAAGGGGTCGCGGAGGGCGATGCCGGTTAGACTGGAGAAGTTGCCGGCGCGGAAGTTAGCGGGGAGGGTTGTCGCATTAATGACGCGCTGGGCGCGGAAGCGAAGGGCTTCGTAGGCGCCGAAGAAGAACGTCCGGTTCTTGATGGCGGGGCCGGAGGCGGTGAATCCGTAATCGTTCGAGACCTTGAAGGGCGTGCGGGCGGCGAAGAAGTCGCGGGCGTCAAAGGCTCCGTTCTGGTGGTACCAGTAGCCGGTGCCGTGGAAGGCGTTGCCGCCGGACTTGGAAGTGACGGTGATGTCGCCGGCCTGAGCGAATTCGGCGTTGTTGTTGGTGGCCGAGACGCGAACCTCATCGACGGTGTCGGCGGAGGGGAACATTTC
>JBBRIO010000083.1:0-12971 GCA_038220855.1 Bryobacterales bacterium
AGGCTCATAAAGCGAAGAAGTAGCCGATAGCGGACTCGGCGGGCCGATTCGGTCCGCCGGGTTCCTTAGAACAGTTGAATGGTGAGTCGGGCGGGGCTCGAACCCGCGACCACCGCATTAAAAGTGCGATGCTCTACCAACTGAGCTACCGACTCACGGGCTCAGTCAATAGAATACCAAAAACTCTACGCTAAACGTATCTCTCGACGGTCGATTTTTGCCCAATCCCACTCCCCAAGGCCCAACGCGCCCGCAATTTCGACGTGCTCAGGCTGGCGATGCGTAAAGTGACTGAAGTTGTCCGGGATGTCCTCAACCAGCTTCTTCATCCCAACCGACAGGCGCTTTTCATCGAGCACCCGCCAACCGACGTGATCCATCGCGACCGGGTCGGTGGAAAAATACATCTTCTTGTGCTCCCAAACGAATTGCGGCTTACCGCTAGGACCACCATGATAGAGGCCCTTAATGCCGTCCATGATGTTGAGAACGGTCTTGTTGCGGATGATCGGGATGGAGGCAGAAGCAGGGATGAAAGCGCCGCAGGCGTTCAGCGTGGTCGTGGCGTGGCTGCGGCAGACGTTGTTGACGAGACCGTGGGAGAGGTTCTTCAGCGCCATCGTGATGCCAGCCGATTGATGATCCTTCAACAGGCAGAGGTTGATGAGCTTATTCACGTCCTTCGTGATGAAGCGGGAAGCGTAAGAACGGCGGGCGGTTAAAGAGTTCGAGTCCTGGCCGGGGAGAACGAGCGACATCTCCATGTAGTGGTCCGGGTCGTAGCCCTCGATTGCCTGCTGCACCTCCTCGTACTTTTCGGCGGCATGGGTCCAGCGGACTTTTTCGGGCAGCCATTTGTCGAACCCGGCTTGAAGAAATTCGGTGCGATAGCGGTCGTAGCAGACGATGTCCTGCGCCGGGATGCCGATCGCGTTAAGGCTGGCGATGATTTCGCGAACGACTTCGGGGGCAGAGATGACGTGGGGGCGGCCGACGGGATTGAGCTTGATGCCGACGACGTCGCCGGGCTGGAAAAACAGCTTCCAGGCGCTTTGCCAATCGTCGGAGCCGGTGAGGCCGACCATGCCCCGACGGAGCATGTCGCGGACGGGCTCGGCTTGATAAGCGCCCTGGATGATCGACCCGTCGTGTTCGACGGCGACGACGCGCCCTTTGAACAGACCGGGGATGCCCAACTTGCTGAACTCCGCTTTCGAGGAGACGCAGGAGGACAGGGCGAGCGGCGCGGCGGAGAGCGTCGCCAGAAATTTTCTACGGTGCATGCACAAGCGAGGAGCGGGCATAGCTGACATTATGATGCAGGTGGCGAGAAACTGCTCGGCACTCTTCGAGGGCGATTTCCCCGGGGTCATTGATGCCGGGCCGCCAGACCCAGGGCATGGCCAGTTGGAGGCCAGCGGCGGCAGTATGGCGAAAGAAATCGGAGGCGGAAAGGTCTGGCCAGCCGGAGTGGCCGGGAGGCATGCAACTGGACCCTTGGGGATAGAACTCACCGAGGCCAACGGCCAAGCGCTCGGCGTGGGGGGCGATTCGCTCGTCGAGGAGGCGGGGGAAGTCGGGTTCGTCGCCGTAATAATGAAACGTGAGAAAGTCTCGACGGGGGTCGAGGAGGGGGGCCCACCGGCCCATCCAACGGGCGGTCATGCTGCCGATAGAGAACTGGGCGCTGGTGGCTTGGTGGACGGCTTCGCGGGTCCGGTTGAGACGGTCGGACATGTCGGCGAAGGAGAGTTGATGGGCGTCGGGAACATCGGGGCAGCCGACACCGGAGGGGACGGAAAACCAGTTTTCGCGACGGCGCATGACCATCTCGGGTTCGTTAATGAGTTCATAGCCAAGGACGTTGGGGTGGTCGGCTATGAGGTCCCAAAAAGGGATGAAAACGTTGCCGATGAGGGCTTCGAAGAGATCAGGGTGGCTAAGAGCGTGGCCGTGGCCTTGCTTGATCATGCTAGTGCCAGGGATGGGGATGGGGTTGAAGGCGAAGGTGTGATCGAGGAGGACGAAGAGGATCGAGAGGCCGTGGCGGGCGGCGGCGGCGAGGGCTTCGCGGACGGCGGGGGCGACGCAAGGTTCCAGGCCGGCGGGCCGTTCGCCGGTGAAGCGGATGCCGTTCCGGCCGTCGCAAAAAACGAACCAGCGGACGACGCGGAAGCCAGCAGCAGCGATTTTGGCGAAGTCGGCGTCGAGAAGGGCGGCGCGGTCAGGAGCTTCGAGGCCGAGCGGGGCGGCGGGCGAAGAGCCGAAGTCCCACCCGTAGTGGAGGCGGAAATTCAGTCCCATCTGGAGAGGCGCGCCTTTCGCGATGCGATTCGTCATATGGTGAAGACGATGTACGGCGGGGAATAGATGTTGCGACACGTGTAAATCTTTGCGCCCCCGAAAGAGAGCGCCTACGATAAACTAAGGCGTTCAAGGAGAAATCATTGCGAGTAGGGATTATTGGAACCGGCGCTATCGCCAACATGCATGCTCGGGCTTACAAGGCCATCGGGTATGAGATTACGGTTTGTACGAACGGCAACGAAGAGCGGGGCAAGGCGTTTGCCGAAGCCAACGGGGCCGAGTTTGTTCGGGACTACGAGGACGTGTGCCGGCACCCGAAAGTAGACTACGTGGACGTGTGTACGTTCCCGAGTTTTCGACTCCAAGCGGTGGAGTTGTGCGCGGCGACCAAGAAACACGTTCTGGTGCAGAAGCCGATGGCAATCAGCATCGAGACGGCGCAGAAGATGGTGGACGTGGCCAGGAGCGCGGGAATTACGCTGGGCGTCGTGAGCCAGCATCGGTTCGACGACTCGACGATTTTCATTGCCAAAGCCATTGCCGATGGGCGGATGGGGAAGATTCTCCAGGCGGACGCGTACGTGAAATGGTATCGGTCGGCGCAGTATTATTCGCGACCAGTGAAGGGAGCGTGGGACGTGGAAGGCGGCGGGGCGTTGATCAACCAGGCGATCCATCAGGTGGACATATTGCTGTCGCTGGCGGGGCCGGTGAAGGACGTGATGGGGACGTGGCAGTTGGGGGCGCTGCATCGGATTGAGTCCGAAGACGTCGTGAATGCGATGATGCGGTATCAGAGCGGCGCGACGGGGATTATTCAAGCTTCGACGGCGATTTGGCCCGGGTACTCCGAGCGCGTCGAGATCCACGGCACGAAGGGCACGGCGGTGTTAACCGGGGACAAACTGACGACTTGGGACGTGCAGGACGACGTGGGCGAGCCGGCACCGGTCGAGAGTTCCGTGATGTCGGGCGCTTCGGATCCGATGGCGATTCCGCTGACGCCGTTCGAACGGCAGTTCCGGGATTTCGGCGAAGCGTGCCAAACGGGGCGGGCTCCGGTGGTTTCGGGCGAAGAGGGGATGAAGGCTTTGCAGTTGGTATTAGCCGTGTACCAATCGTGCCGGGAAGACCGGCGCGTGGTGCTTAGCTAAACCAATGTGGACAGTGAAGGTACCGGCGTCGAGCGCCAACCTGGGACCCGGTTTCGACGCTTTGGGCATGGCGTTCGGCTTGTACCTGACGTGCGAGTTCGGGCCGGCGGGGAGCTTGTCGATTGCGGTGCGGGGTCGGGACGCCGAGGCGATTTCTACCGGCCCCGATAACTTTATTTGGCAGACGGCGCAGCAGGTGGCCAGCGATTTGGGGATGACTTTGCCGCCGATTCGGCTCCACATCGACAACGACATTCCGCTGGGCAAAGGGCTGGGCTCGAGCGCGGCGGCGTTGACGGTTGGGGTGGTGATCGCGGACCGGATGCTGGGTTTGGGCTGGCCGATTGCGAAGATTCTGGACGAGGCGGCGCGGCTGGAAGGCCATCCGGATAATGTAGCGGCGTGCGTGCTGGGGTCGATTGTGGCGAGCGCGATCGACGGAGACGGCGTAGCGCGGGCGGTGCGGCTGGAGATTCCCAAGGGTTTCGGGGCGGCGGTGGTAGTGCCGGATTTTGTATTGCCGACGCGGGAGGCGCGGGCGGCGTTGCCGACCGAGTATTCCAAGGCCGACTGCATTTTCAACGTGCAGCGGAGCGCGCTGTTAATTGCGGCGCTGGCGACGGGGAACGTGAGTGCGTTTCCGGCGGCGCTCGAAGACCGGATGCATCAGCCGTACCGGGCGAAGCTCGTGCCGGGGTTGGCCGAGATGCTGCAACTACGGGCGCCGGGGCTGTTGGGCTGCGCGCTGTCGGGTGCCGGGCCTTCGATTCTGGTATTTTTTGAACGCGGCAGCGAAGGCGTTTGCGAGCTGATCCGCGAGATTTTTGTGCAACACGGCCATGCGGCCGAGATTCATCATGCGGCCGTCGCGATTGACGGATTGACGATTACGGAGTCCCATGCAAGTTAGCAAAGATGCTTTGATCGCCCTGGGCCTGCCCGGGGAAGACCCGGCGGTGGCCCCCACTTCCCTGCTCCGCTTTCCGGACGGCGGACAGTATCGGATTGAGATCCCTTCGACGGAAGGGCCGTTGGCGCTCGCGGCCGTATTGGACGAAGCGCGGAAGCGCGGAGTGCCGGTCCACCGGGTTTCGCAGGGCAGCGGCATCATGCTGCTGACGAACGACGAACTGCGGGAGATGCTCAAGATCGGCAGGGAAGCGAAGATTGAAGTGAACCTGTTCCTGGGGCCGCGGGCGGCGTGGGACATTGGGGCACAGACCGTGTCGCCGGCTGGCAAGGCGCTGGCGTTGACGGCGCGCGGGTCAAACCAATTGGTGCAGAGTTTGGAAGACGTTCGGCGCGGGGTGGCGGCGGGACTGCGGAGCATTCTGGTGAGCGATATCGGCACGCTCGACGTGATTTCGAAGCTGCGGGCGAAGGGCGAGTTTCCGGCGGATTTGATCATCAAGACGTCGGTGATGATGGCGCCGGCGAACCCGGCGAGTGCGCGGTTACTGGAAGAGCACGGGGCGGACACGATTAACATTCCGTCCGATTTGTCGTTGTCGCAGATTGCGAGCATTCGCGCGGCGATTACGAAGCCGATCGATTTTTACGTGGAAGCGCCGGATACGATTGGCGGGTTCATTCGGCACTATGAGGCGGCGGAGTTGATTCGGGTGGCGGCACCGGTGTACTTGAAGTTTGGGCTGCGGAATTCGCCGGATGTGTATCCGAGCGGGACGCATTTGGATGGGACGGTGCTGGCGTTGTGCCGGGAGCGGGTGCGGCGGGCGCAGTTGACGTGCGAGATGATCGAGCGGTATGCGCCGGAGGCGGTGATGTCTCCGCTGGGGGCGGCGGATTTGGGGATTCCGGCTTAGGTATGTCAGGTTTGACTGCCAAGAAAATACGTGAACTCCGAGCCAGTTTGAATCTCTCGCAGGCCGATTTGGCGACGAAGTTAGGTGTATCGCGGGGCGCAGTATCGAGCTGGGAGACACGCCGGGGCATCCCTAGCGAAAAAATGTCTCAAGACCTCAAACGGGTTCTGACGGGCGCGATGGCTCAGGAAGAGAACCCGATTGCGTCGCCAATTTTTGCCTGGGTTACGAGCGCGAGAATATCGAAAGGTTTGTAAGTTGGTGAGTTGGCCGAGAAGTCCGGGGTGACGCCTCCTGCTATCTACAGAATCGAGGCAGGAATCACTAGAAATTTACGCGACGGTACGAAAAGAAAGATCGAGAAGGCCCTTGGGGAGATGCCTAAAGAGGCAGCCAAGGAAGCCGCTGACGAGGCGCTCGTCTCTGGTCTCGGATCCCTCGAAGATTTTGATCCGCATTCAGAGGATGAACGACCGGCAGAACCTGGAATCTATGTTCTCTACGACATAAGTGAACGTCCCGTCTACGTTGGAGAGGGGAGTAATATAAAAAAACGTATCCGAGATCATGAGCAGAAATTCTGGTTCAAGCGACCCATAGTTGACTCTGCATCGTGGATCAAGGTTCAGGACGATAAGCTACGCAAGCAGATTGAGACAATCCTTATCAAGTTCCTCAAGTCGAACGCTGTGATTAACAAGCAGAACGTCGACCGAAAGTAGAGGGGACGCTCTCAATCGACATCGAGCACGGCTCTCGGCGGTGCTACGGCCACTCCAGCCTTGGCGGTTTGGTTTAGCGAAAATCCATTGGGCCGACGTGAGTTCATTCGGCAAACAGTATTTGTGCGGCCATAGTTGGCGGAACTCGCCGGACGGGTACCTTTGTGACGCTCTCCCGGTGGCGGATGCGGCGGGCAGATGATCGAGCGGTATGCGCCGGAGGCGGTGATGTCGCCGCTGGGGGCGGCGGATTTGGGCGTTCCGGTTTAGTCGAAGACGGAGAAAGCGGTTTCAGAAAGCATCTGGCGTTTCTGTTCGGCGGAGACATCGAGAAGCAGGAGCTTCAGCATTTCGACGTCCGTGTTTTCGAGTAAGTCGGAGCCCGCCATCAAGCGGCTCGCCGGGATGTGCTGAAGAACCTCGTGAACGTGGTTCGGCATCAACGTCGACAGATCGAGATAGATATTCGGGCAGAACGACGCGGCGACGATCGCATCGGGAAGCAGCAGGCCGCCGCCGCCGCAGTGGGCGAGGACGATCTTCAATTCCGGGTAGCGCCGGGCGGCGAACATGAACACCGAAGGCAACGCGTGCGGGATGCCGGTGCCGGTGTGGGCGATCAATGCCATGCCGTTTTCCAAAGCCGATTCGAAGATGAAGTTACTCTGCGTCCACAGCGCGCTAATCCCTTGATACTGGGGTTGAAACTTCAAGGCGCGAAAACCGAACTCTTCGCGGCAACGGCGGACTTCGTCGCGGTAAGTCGCTTCGGGTAGAAAGGGATTAATGCAGGCGGCCCCGACTAAACGGCCGGGATAGCGGGCGATCGCCGCCCCGATTTCGTTGTGTTGGGCCCGGTAGTCGTCGACGACCGGGAACGGGATGGCCACCGACTTATCGATGCCGAAACGGTCCATTTCGCGGAGTAACTGCTCGGCGGTCTGGCGACGTCCGTTATGGCGGGCATGGCCGATGTGAGTATGCGTGTCGTAGAGATAATAGCCGTCTTTCATACGCCGCGTTGGTTCCCCCACAAGTCTACATGAAGGCGCGGGCTGAACCGGAAGCCATGCTCTAGACAGAGCGGAGCGATCCAGCGGGCGCGGTCGCGGAGAAGGTCGGCGCTCGTACCTTCGGGCATCAGGATCACATCGGCGGGGTCGACGGCCAGAGCGTTGACGAGCGAACGGATTTCGACGAGGTCGGACGGTGCGGCGACGACGAACTTGAATTGGTAGGCGCATTTGGCCATGAGGGTCCGGAGCACGGGGAGGTTGAGGCGGGTGGCTTCGTGGCGGATGGCCCAATCGCCGGCGGGGGTGGAATTGGCGAGCTTGGGGCTGATGCTCATCAGGTCGCAGGCGACCGGGGCGTCGACGGTGCCGGCGGTTTCGACCGTGATGTGCCAACCGGCTTCGCGGAGGGCCTGGGAGAGAGGAACCAGTTGGGGTTGGATCATCGGCTCGCCTCCGGTGAGGACGGCGTGGCGGGCGGGATAAGCGAGCACACGGGCGATGAGATCATCAAGGGCAACCTCGTCGCCTTCGGGCTGCCAGGAGGTGTAGGGGGTATCGCACCAGGAGCAGCGGAGGTTGCAGCCGGTGGTCCGGACAAAGACCGAGGGGACGCCGAGGAGGCTGCCTTCGCCTTGGAGGGAGTAGAAGATTTCGGCAATTTTCATGTCAGGGTGGGGTCGGCGAGACCGGCTTCGGCGAAGCCCTTGGCGCGGAGGAGGCAGCTATCGCACTGGCCGCAGGGACGGCCGGCGGGCGTGGGATCGTAGCAGCTATGGGTGAGGCTGAAGTCGGCTCCGGCGGCGAGGCCGAGGTGGATGATTTCGGCTTTGGTGAGGGTGATGAGGGGCGTGCGGATGGTCAGGTTCGTGTGGCCTTCGACGCCGGTTTTGGTGGCGAGGTTGGCCATGTGTTCGAAGGCGTGGATGAACTCAGGGCGGCAGTCGGGGTAGCCGGAATAGTCGACGGCGTTGACGCCGATGAAGATAGCGTCGGCGCTGACGACTTCGGCGTAGGCGAGCGCGAAAGAGAGAAAGATGGTGTTGCGGGCGGGGACGTAAGTGATGGGAATGCCCGAACCCATTTCGGCGGCGGAGCGGTGTTTGGGGACATCGATTTCCGCGGTGAGGGCGGAGCCGCCGAAGGCGCGGAGATCGATGTGAGCGACGCGAAAAGCGTGGGCCCCGAGATGGGCGGCGACGCGTTCGGCGGCGGCGAGTTCCTGGCGGTGGCGCTGGCCGTAGTCGAACGACAAGGCGTAGGTTTCGAAGCCCTCCTGGCGGGCGACGGCGAGGCAGGTGGTGGAATCGAGGCCGCCGCTGAGGAGGCAGATTGCGCGGGGCATGGGTTAGGCTTTCTCCGGAAGGGTGCGGGCGAGGAACCAGCCGGCCAGCGGCAAAACACTGACGGCGGCGAGCGCGGTTTGGAGGCCGAAATGGTCGGCGACCAAGCCCGTGAGCGGAATGAAAATCAGACCGGCGCTGCCCCAGGCGAAGCCCATCAAGAGGGCGGAGACGGTGCCGGCTTGGTCAGGGACCAGGCGCTGGCCCATGAGCAGGTTGACCGGAATCGTGAACAGCAGGAGGAGGCCCCCGAGGGCGAGGCCGAGGAGAGAGACCCAGCCGTCGGTGAGGAAGAATACGCCGAGGAAGGGCAGACAGCCGAGCATGGAGATGAGGATGACGCGACGGCCGCCGAAGCGGTCGGCCAAGTGGCCGCCCACGAAACCGCCCAGGGCTCCGAAGGTCATGTAGAGCGTCAGGCCGAGGGCGGCGGACTGGATGGAAAACGAACGCTCGCGGCTGAGGTAAAGCGGCAGGAAATGCGCAAAGCACATGTGGACCACCGAGCGAATGAAGACGAGCAAATAGTGGACCGAGAGCGGTCGCCAGACGGCGCGTAAGGGGGCGAACGTTAGCTTGCCTTTGCGCGAACTGACGGGCGGATGGCGGAGGGATTGCCAGAGCACGACCGAGATGACGAGGCCGGGAATGGCGCCCCACCAACTGCCTTCGAGTCCGAGACGACCGACAAGGATCGAGTAAAACGCGGGGCCGATGGCCATGCCGAGGGTGCCGGAACTGATGAAGACGGCCATCCAACGGCCGGGATTGCCTTGGATGCCGACTGTGGCGTTGGCGGTGGCTTGAGGGTGGAAGGAAGCGACGCCGGCTCCTCCGAGTAGGACCATGACGAAGAGCCAGGGATAGCTGGGGGCCCAGCCGAGCAGCGAGATAAAGACGCCGGCAATGGCGGGCGCAAGGACGGTAAACATCCAGGAGGGATAGCGGTCCGAGAGGATGCCGTAGAGCGGCTGGAGCAACGAAGAGGAGAAGACTAAGGCTCCCCCGAGGAGACCGGCTTGGGAAAGCGTAAGTCCGTGCTTGGCCACTAACAGGGGCTGGAAGCCGCTGAGGGCGCCCGAGTAAAGGTCAATAAAGAAATGGGCGAAGGCGAGAAGGCCGAGCGTGGCGAAGCCCGATCGCGACGCGGAAACCACCGGCCGGGCGGCCAGCGACGCACTGGCGCTGTTCGATATCATCAAATCGTTATTATACCGAAACCTATTCGGGTTTCCGGGGTTTTTGATAGTTATGGCTAAGTTACGCGCAATCCTGGTATTGAGTCTGGCTGGCGGGGCTTTTGGGCAAGCGGCTTTGGGGCAAGCACCGACGGCACCGGTGTTGAATCCTCGAGGGGCCGTGAACGCGTTTACGGTGCAGCCAGCGCCGAGCAGCGTTTCCGCGGGCGGGATTTTGACGATTACAGGGATCAATCTGGGCCCGGCGGCTGGATTTACTGCCGACGCTGGAACCCTGCCGACGACGATCGGGGACCCGGCGGTGGAGGTGCGGATCAACAACCGGCCGTCGCCGATTTACGCGGCGACTCCGGGGAGCATTACGGTGCAGGTACCGTACGAAACGGCGAATGGGGCGGCGCAGGTGGTGGTGCGGCGGGGGACCCAGGCCAGCCAGCCGGCACGGTTCAATGTGATCGGAGCGGTTCCGTCGGTACAAACGGCCAACGGGAAAGGGTACGGGATGGCGGGCGAGAGCGACGGGGTGGTGATGAAGTTGCGGGCGGCGGGACTGGGGTTGACGGACCCGCGGGTGGCTACGGGCGAGTTGCCGGCGGCGGATCAGGCGGCCGCCCTGCGGGCTCCGATCCGGGCGACGGTGGGTGGTTTACCGGCCGAAGCGTCCGCCCAACTATCGGCGACGAACGTCGGTGAATTTGATATTGCGGTAACGCTGCCCGGGGGTAGCGTGCCTACGGATGTGGTGGCGGTTTACGTCGGCAACGCGGTGGGGAACCGGGTGACGTTGGGGGAGACGAAGTCTGTAGTGAGTGAATATCTCCCGTTGCCGGCGAGCGCCCGGGATCCGCGGGGGTTGGCGGCGAGTGATCTGCGACCGGGATACCTGACGCTGAGCGGAGCACGCGGCGAGAACGGGTGTTGGCCGTCCTGGCTCATCGATTTTTCGCGCCAGGCGGTGCAAAGCTTAGACGGATGCGCGGCGTCGGCGAATCGGAACGCGGCTTCGCCGTTTCAAGCCAATAACGAGGCGGCGGCAGTGGCGGCGTTTGTGGGGCCCGCCGCGGCAGATATCGCACAGGGCGTGAGCGACAAGCTGACGATTCTTCACCCGGCGAATGCGGAGCCAATGACGGTGACTCTGCCGGCAGCGGGGTTGGCGCTGGCCGGGGCGCAAGGAGGCAATATTGGCGTGGTGTTGGCCACGACTCCGGCGCGGAACGTGGTGGTGAACCCGGTTACGGGAGAGATCACCGAAGGCGCGATCGGCGCGGGGCCGGGCGGCGGCGGAATCAACATCAACAACCTGACGGTGGATCTGGGCGATGGGGTGAAGCAGGTGGTTTCGGTGCCGGTGACCGTGGCGCAGGGCGCGCTGGCGGTGTTGGCGGTAGATAGCGAAACGGCGCTGACAAAGGCGAAGTTCGGGGTGGTGAACGCGGCCGGACAACCGACCTCGACACAAGATTTTCCAGCCGAATGGCTGCCGCTGTTGGCTCCCGTGCAGCCGGCGGGGCCAGGGGGCGGAGGACTGCCCGGGATTCCCGGACTGCCGGGGGGCGGCGGCATCGGAGCGGCGTTGACCCGGCTGCGGAGCGCCACTTTCTACGATGGGCAGACGCGATTGTTTTGGACCCTGGGCCGGAGCCGGCAGAACACCGCCGATGCGTTTATCGCCTTTTCACTGGCCCCGAACACGGCGCCGCAGGTGGTGCCTTTAGGAGACGGCGTATACGTAGCGTCCTGCGCGGCGCAGACGCGGCTGTTTACGATTGACCTGACGCGGCGGATCGCGGTCTCGACCGGAACGGTGGCCGAGAAAGAAGTCAAAAACCCTTGCGCGGCGTCGAGCTTTGCGCTGCTCGACTTGACGGCGCGGCAGTTGGCGACGATTAGTCTGCCCGGCCAAGGCCAGTTCAGCGTGTCGGGCAACAGTGCGAACGAGATGAACGATTACGTCTACGGTACAAACGCGGACCCTGCGCGGCAGGGGCGGTCGGATACGATTTACGTACTGGACGGGGTGGGTGGCTCGACCTTTCGGCTGGACCTGCCGCCGGAGATTTCGACCTTCGCCAACCCGGCGCCGTACCCGGAGATGAGCCTGCTGGTGGCGCAGGCGACGGGACAGAACAGCAATGTGAACGGCGGCGCGGGACTGGTCCTGTTCGACATTGAGAACCAGCAGGCGCGGCTATTGCCGACGCCGGCGGGCTTCTCGGCCGTGCAGTTACTGAGCATTTTCCCGACGACCCGGAAGCTGCTGGCGCGCGGGACGCGGGTGGAGCCGGTGGGCAGCCAATTGCTGGTTTACGACATGATCACCGGCGATCTGCAAGTGGTGGCGAATCCTTCGGGGGTGGTTTGGGCGGGGCCGGTTCCGGCCATTCCGACGCCGGGTCAACCGCCACAGCAGGTTCAGCCGTTACAGCATTTTTCGCCACGTTCGAACGCGGTGCACGTGGTCGGCTACGGGGCCGACCGACGCGCGGCGGGCGTGATGCTGCTCCGGATCAATTAATCGCGAGGGAAGAGCGCCGAGTAGGCTTCAAGATATTTAAGCCCGGCGCCGGTGTTGTAGATCACCATGCGTTCGTCCGGTTTCAGAAAACCGTTGGCTAGTAGCTTCTCCATGGCGGCAACGCAGGCCGCGCCTTCGGGGGCAACGAAGACCCCGTCGTCGCTGGCCAACCGCACCCCAGCTTGCATCATTTCATCGTCGCTGACGGCGATCGCGGTGCCGCCGCTTTCGCGCACAGCGCGCAGAATCAGGAAGTCGCCGAGGGGCTTGGGAACGCGGAGGCCGCTGGCGACGGTGGTCGCGTTTTCGAAGAACTCGCTGCGTTCGGCCCCTTGGTTAAAGGCGCGAACGACGGGCATACAGCCTTCCACCTGCACGGAGATCATCTTCGGCCGCTTCGAGCCAATCCAACCGAGCTCTTCCATCTCGGCGAACGCCTTCCACATGCCGATGATGCCAACGCCACCACCGGTGGGGTAGAAGATCACGTCCGGCACCCGCCACTGCATCTGCTCGACGAGTTCGTAAGCCATCGTTTTTTTGCCTTCGATGCGGTAGGGTTCTTTCAACGTGGAGACGTCGAACCAGCCCTCTTCATCTTTGCGGGAGGCAACGATTTTGGCGCAATCGCTGATGAGGCCGTCGACGAGGGTGACGTGAGCGCCGAAGGTTTTGCATTCGATGAAGTTCGACTGCGGCACGTCCTTTGGCATAAAGATATGGGCTTCGAGGCCGGCGGCGGCGGCGTAAGCGGCCAAGGCGCTGGCGGCGTTACCGGCCGACGGGATCGCCACTTTCTTGATCCCAAGTTCGACGCACATCGAGACGGCGCAGGAGAGGCCACGCGCTTTAAAGGACCCGGTGGGATTGATGCCGTCGTCCTTCAGCC
>JBBRIO010000084.1:0-12971 GCA_038220855.1 Bryobacterales bacterium
GTGAGCGTGTTGAGCACGTGGAGCACGGTGTGATAGCGGGCCAAGGCGAGGCAACGCGGGCCGTTGACCGGGAGTTGGACGGTCCGCCCGATGGCGAGTTTCAGGCGATCGGCGTCCGGATGGACGGCGGCAATGGGGAGAACGGTGCCGCTGGGAAGGGTCAGGGTGCCGTGGTCGCAAGGTTGGCCGCCACCGCCGGGATAGCGGCAAGTCTCTGAGCCTGCGCCTCCAGGCAATAATCGTCGCGCCAGTAGAGACGGATGGTGGGCGGAATCATGACATCTCAATGATATTGGCTCATGATATGCTGGCCGACGTGGCGCGCCTCTCCTCGCTCGACGCCCTTCGGGGCTTGATCATGATCATTATGGCGCTCGATCATACCCGCGAGTTCTTCCACGCGGGGGCGATGACGTTCTCCCCGGAGGACTTATCGAAGACGACGCCGGTGCTTTTCTTTACACGCTGGGTGACGCATATCTGTGCGCCCGTCTTCATGTTCACGGCCGGGGCGGCCGCGTTTCTTTGGCTTCAGCGGGGCCACACGAAAGCCCAGCTTTCGAGCTTCCTTTGGAAGCGCGGGATTTGGTTGATGCTACTCGAATTTACCGCGTTTAGGTTCGCGGTCCACTTCAGCCTCACCACCGGCCCCTGGCTGCTGAGCGTTTTGTGGGCCCTGGGCTTGTCGATGATCGTGTTGGCGGCGCTGGTCCATTTGCCGCTTCGGGTGCTTACGGTCGTCAGTGTGGCCACCATTGCGCTGCATAACTTCGCGGATGGCTGGCGTCCGGCGGGCGTACTTTGGATTGTCCTCCATCGACTTGCCGTATTTCCGTTGGGCGACATCACGGTCATCTCGGCATATCCGTTGATTCCCTGGTTCGCGGTGATGGCCCTCGGCTTTTGTTTCGGCAGCATTTTGAAAAACGAACCGGCCGTGCGCCGGCGCATCGCGCTGCAGCTTGGCTTGGCGACGACGGCCGCTTTCGTGGGCCTACGGCTCCTGAATTGTTATGGCGACCCATCGCCCTGGAACACCGGATTGCTCTCGTTTCTCCGGACCAACAAGTACCCGCCGTCACTCCTCTATCTCCTCATGACCCTGGGCCCGGCGCTGATCCTGTTCTCCTGGCTGGACCGCCGGGAGCGCACGCTGCCGAACCCTCTCATCGTCTTTGGCCGGGTGCCGTTGTTCTTCTTTCTCCTCCACTTCTACATCCTCCATTTGCTAACCTATCCGTTCGCCTTGCTCAAATACGGTCAGGCGGCGTTTACTCTGCAAGCGTCTCCCGCGATGGGCGGCAACACGGCGGCTTACCCGCCGGCTTACGGCTATGACTTGCTCACCACCTACGGCATCTGGATCGGCCTCTTGATCGGCTGCTATCCGATCTGCCTTTGGTTTGCGAGGTATAAAGAGCGCAACCGGGCCTGGTGGCTCAGTTACCTGTAAGCGCTGTGGTAGAGTTTGGCGATGCTGACCCGTCGTTCGCTGCTGCTTGGTCTGGCTGCCCCCCAGCGGCCGAAAAACGTTCTGTTCCTGATGGCCGATGACTTGAACAACGCGTTGGGATGCTACGGCCATCCGCTGGTGAAGACGCCCAATATCGACGCTCTGGCGAGCCGCGGGGTTCGGTTTGACCGGATGTATTGCCAGTTCCCGCTCTGCGGCCCCAGCCGTGCGTCGCTGCTGACTGGACTGCGCCCGGACACGACCCAGGTGTTCGAGAACAACGTCGACTTTCGCGGCCATTTACCGAACGCGGTGACCCTGCCGCAGCTATTCAAGAATACGGGCCACTTCTCGGGTCGCGTCGGCAAGCTGTTTCATATGAACGTGCCGGGCGAAGTGGGGACGAACAAGTATCAGGACGAAGCGTCGTGGCACCATTCGTTCAGTCCGCCGGGAATGGAGCAACGGAGCCCGGGCGAGAAGTTGGCGACGAAGATGCCGGGAGTGATCACGGCGAACGATAAGGATCAGGCCGATACGACCGGTGCCGAAGCCGCGATTGAGTTGCTTGAGAAGCATCGGGCGGAGCCGTTCTTTTTGGGGGTCGGCATGCTGCGGCCGCACCTGCCGTGGGTGGCGCCGGGGCGTTTTTTTGATCTGTATCCGGCGAACACGATCCCGCTGGCGGAGCAGCGCGCGGGCGACCTGGACGATGTGCCGCGCGCGCATCTGGGCGTTCGCCCGCCGATTTGGAACAACATGGGAATGACGGAAGCGCAGCAGCGAGAAGCCCGGCGCGGCTACTACGCTTCCACGTCGTATATGGACGAACAGGTGGGCCGGGTGCTGGGCGCGCTTGACCGGCTGGGGCTGCGCGAGAACACGGTGGTGCTGTTCATGGGCGATCACGGTTGGAGCCTGGGCGAACACACGCATTGGCAAAAGATGAACCTGTTTGAAGAGGTGGCCCGGGTTCCTTTTCTGCTTTCCGCCCCGGGGATGGCGGGCAACGGGAAGGCGACTTCGGCGCTGACCGAGTTCGTCGACGTTTATCCCACCGTCACGGAACTGTGCGGCAAAATGGCTCCGGCGGGGCTCGAAGGGCAGAGTCTCGGGCCGATCCTGCGCCAGCCGAAACGCGCGTTTAAGCAGGCGGCGTTTACGCAGATTCAATTTGAAAAGCGGATCACGGGCCGATCGATGCGCACGGCGCGCTACCGCTATACGGTTTGGGAAGGCGAGGGCGGCGGTGAGGAGGTCTACGACCATCAGACCGACGCGGGCGAGTTTACGAATCTAGCCAAGACGGCCGTCACGGCTAAACTGCGGGCTCAATTCGCAAAGGGCTGGCAGGGAGCGCGGGCAAGTTCGTACAATCAGAAGTGATGCGAAATCTGATCCGTGTTTCCCTGCTGGTCACCTTGGCCGCCGCTTCGCTGCTGGCCAAGAAGCCGTGGAGCGAAGAAAAAGCCAAGAAATGGTATGCCAAGTCGCCGTGGCTGGTGGGGGCGAACTATATCCCCGCGTCGGCCATTAACCAGTTGGAGATGTGGCAAGGGGATACGTTCAACCCGGGTCAAATCGATCAGGAGTTTGGCTGGGCGCAAGCCATCGGCATGAACACCATGCGGATCTATCTGCACCACTTACTGTGGCAGGAAGATAAGAAGGGCTTGCTGCGCCGCATGGACACGGTGTTGGAACTGGCCGAGAAACATCGGATCAAGCCGATTTTCGTGCTGTTCGATTCCTGCTGGGACCCGTATCCGCAGGCCGGGCGCCAGCGGGTGCCGCAGAAGGGCGTGCATAATTCGGGTTGGATGCAAAGCCCGGGTGCCGTGTCGTTACAAAAAGTTTCTGACACCGCGAAGCTCGAAGCTTACGTACGGGGCGTGGTGGGCGCGTTCAATCGGGATCGCAGGATTTTGGCCTGGGACATTTGGAACGAACCGGACAATTGGAACGATTCGAGTTATAAGAAGGTGGAGCCGCTGGATAAGTTAAAGCACGTCGAACGGCTACTGCCGCGGGCGTTTACCTGGGCCCGCGACGAACGGCCGATCCAGCCGCTGACGAGCGGCGTTTGGAAGGGCGACTGGACCAGCGACGACAAGCTCACGGCCATCGAGCGGATCCAACTGACTCAATCGGATGTGATCTCATTCCACAACTACGACGCCCCCGCCAAGCTGAAGGCAAGGATCGATTCGCTGCGTCGCTATAACCGCCCGATTCTTTGCACCGAGTACATGGCGCGTGGCAACGGGAGCACGTTTGAGGGGTCGCTGCCCATTGGAAAGGCCGAGGGCGTGGCGATGATCAACTGGGGCCTTGTGCAGGGCAAGACGCAGACCCACTTGCCGTGGGATTCCTGGAAACGGGCCTATACGGACCGCGAACCGGCCATTTGGTTCCACGAGATCTTCCGGCCCGACGGTTCGCCGTACAAACCGGAAGAAGTCGAGTTCATTCGGAAGACGACCGCCCGCTAGGCGCGCATATCGTAACAGAGCAGCCGGGGGGTAGAACCTTTGATCGCGTCCCGGCTGTGTTGCACGACGTACAGAAGGCCACGGGAAAGCACGGGCAGGGACCACGTCTCCCGAGCGGCGAACAGCCACGAGCGGGATAATTCTTTATGACCGCCGGGAGTAAGATCCATCCACAGTAAATGACCGAGTTCGCCGAGCACTAAGTAACGCCCGTCGACACGGAGTAAATTGCCCCGATAGGTGCTCATCTGTTGCTCGCGCGATTGATCGCCGACGGTGAATTTTTCCATCCACTCCGGGTTCGTCCGCCAGACCACCTTACCGGTTTTGGCTTCGACACAAGCCAAGGAGGCGTCGGGCTCGTTGCGGCCATCGAAGCCATATAGATAGCCATCCTGGTGGATCGGGGTGTTGAAGTGGAGGCCGAACTCGGGACTCGTCCACATCAGTTTCGGCTTGAAGTCGGGGGTGATTTCGAGCATCGCTCCGCCGGTCTTGTAACTGGCGGAGATGAAGACCTGATTGCCAAAGATTACGGGGCAGGAGGCGTTGACCGACTCATAGCTTTTGCTGCGCCAGGGATAAGTGAAATCAATCGCGCCCGTGGCCGGGTTCAGGCAGATAAGGCCGCCGGTGGGGGGGCGGCTCTCCCCGCCGGCGAAGACGAAGACGCGGGATTGGCCGTGGACGATGGCGGGAATCGGCGAAGCGTAACCGCCGCCCCACTCTTTGCCCGCGCCCCAAAGCTGCTTACCGGTTTTCTGATCGAAGGCAACAACGGTGGGCCCGCCGGGTGCGCCGACGATGACGATCAACCGGCCGTCGAGCGCGAGCGGCGTGGAGGCGACGCCGAAAAAGTCCTGCGGAACGCTGAAATCCTTCAACAGGTCGTGCCGCCAAAGCACCTTGCCGGAAGCCAGTTCGAGGCAGTGCAACTTCCCTTCGGCACCCACCACGAACACCCGGCCGTCGGCGATGACGGGGCTCGAGCGCGGACCGTTGTTGTAGCCGTAGCGATCTTCGAACGCCGTCGGGTAGGTGAACTGCCATTGGCCCTCACCGGTCTCGGCGTGGAGGCACGCCACGATCTCCTGCGGCCCCTGCCGATGCAGGAAGACGAGACGGTCCCCGACGATGGCCGGGGAGCTATAGCCGGTTCCCTTCGGTGCCTCCCATACGAGCGGGGGGCCGGCGGCGGGGAAGCGCGAACGCAGGCGCGTTTCGAGCGAGGTGCCGTTGTGGCGTGGGCCGAGGAAGCCGGGCCAGTCTTCGGTCTTGGCTTGGGGGGAAAGCGGCGTCAGTTTTTGCCGGGGCGCGGCGAGCAGGGGGAGCGCGGAAATAAGCAGCGAGCGGCGTTGCATAATCGCCCCTATTCTCTCACCTCCCAAGCAGTGGGAGAATAGAGGGCTATGAGTCAGCTTGCGCGGATTGGGGTGGCGATTGATGCCGATTTGCTCGCATCGTTCGACGGACTGATCGAAAAACAGGGTTATGAGAATCGGTCCGAGGCGTTTCGCGACCTGATCCGGGATCGATTGGTCCGCGCCGAATCCGAGCAGCCGAATAAGGAAGTGGTGGGCACGCTGACGCTGGTCTACGACCATCACCAACGCAATTTGACCGAGAGGATCACGAACCTGCAGCACGATCATCACGGGGTGGTGGTCTCGACCCTGCACGTGCATCTGGACCATCACAACTGTCTGGAAGTATTGATTTTGCGAGGAAAATCGAAGGTAGTGCGCCAGTTGGCGGACCTGCTCGTGAGCATTAAGGGCATCCAGCACGGTCAGTTGGCGGTGACGGCGGCTGAGATCGGACAAAAACCTAAAAAGTAGCCATCCGATCGGTGGGCGAGAACGTATCGATAAGCATACGAATTGTTTGATCGTGCTACGATCAAACTTCCTCAGGAGACCCCATGAAGACGCTAGGTTTGAGCTTGGTATTGGCCGGGGCGGCGGTGGCCCATTTTTCGTGGATCGCCCCGATGGCCCCGCTGCTCGCCGTGGGCGCGGTGACGAAGGTGCAGTTCGGCACTGGGCACGCGTTAGGAACGAGCGAGTCGGCATTGCCGTTGGACGACCTGAAAGCGTTTGCGTTGACTCCTTCGGGCGGCCGCGTGGATCTGGTGGTGGCCAAGGCCGGGTTGTGGCTGGCAGCCGACTATGCGGTGAAAGAGGCCGGGCAACATCGGATCGTGTTGAGTCAGGAGCGCGGGGCGCGTAGCCGGACGCCGAAGGGCGTGAAGGACGGCGGCCGGGATAAGAACCCCGACGCCACGCAGGCGTTCCGTACCGTGCGCACCGCGGTGGCTTATGCGTTCACGGCTGGGGCCAAGATGGACGCCAAAGCGGTCGGAATCGCTTACGAACTCATTCCGGAACGGACGGCGAAGGCGATTACGTTCACGCTGCTGCGGAACGGGAAGCCGTGCGCGGGCGGCGAAGTTGCCGTTTCGTGGGCGGGTAAGAAAGAGGTTCTACTGGGTAATACGGGAGCGGACGGCAAGATGTCCTACACGATTCCGGCCGGGGCGAAAGGGGCATTTGTAGTTCTGGCCGAACAGCGAGTGACGGCGGCAAAAGGTGCCAACTACGACACCGACAACTACGAGACGGCGCTTTACCTGAACTGGTAGGACGATGCATATTGCCGATGGAATTCTACCGACCGCTTGGTGCGCCGCTGGGCATGTCGGGGCCATTGGAGCCGTGGTATGGCTGGGGCGGCGGGTGGAGCCGTGGGAGGTCGCACGCATGGGGATGATGTCGGCCACGTGTTTCGTCGTCTCGATGATCCACTTCCCTCTGCTCGGGACTTCGGTGCATCTGGGGCTGTTCGGTTTGACGGGGATCCTGCTGGGCGGTCGTTCGTTTCCCGTGATCTTCACGACGCTGCTGTTCCAGGCGTTGCTGTTTCAGCATGGCGGA
Source organism: Bryobacterales bacterium (assembly GCA_038220855.1). GTDB lineage: Bacteria > Acidobacteriota > Terriglobia > Bryobacterales > Bryobacteraceae. Next base: position 6,879 of record JBBRIO010000084.1, read on the forward strand.
TTGCTGTCGCTCGGGGTAAACGCGCTGAACATGGGCACGGGGGCGCTGGCGGCGGCGTTGATCTGGAAAGCGCCGCAACTGCCGGATTCGATGCGGAGTGCGGTCGCGGGATTCGTCGGGGCCCTTCTGCCGGCGCTGCTGCTGGTGGCGGAGTTTCAAGCGGTGGGCTACGGCAAAGGGTTCGCGGCCATTGCGGGCGTCTATGTGGCGGTGGCCTGCGTAGAAGCGACGTTGACAGTTTCGGCCGTGAGCTTCTTTCGGCACGCGAAGCCGGCGCTGCTGGAGAGCCGGTGAGAATGGCGTTGGCCGGACTGTGGCTGGCGGGAGGGCTGCTGGCGCATGACTTGAGCGTAGGGCAGCGGTACGAAGGTGCTACGGTCGTCTTGTCGGCAGTGTACGGCGGCACTGAACCCGCGGCTTTCTGCCAGGTTTCGGTGCGTTCGCCGAACAAGTTGGGCGCCGAGTTTCAGACGGGACGGACGGACGCGCGCGGCCGGTTCGCGTTCGTCCCCGATAGCCCTGGAGAGTGGAGCGTCGTCGTGGACGATGAGATGGGGCACCGGTCGGAGCTACAGGTGCGATGGAACGGTTCGGGCGGAGGCTCACCGGAGGCCGCGGCGCAGCCGATTTGGCAGAAGGCGCTGACGGGTGCGTCGCTGTTGCTCGGCCTAACTGGGCTTTGGCTATGGTGGCGGGTGCGCGGCAAGATATGAGCGGTCGGATTCTGATTGTGGACGGCTGCCGCTGGGCGACGGTGGATAGCCGGGCGAAAATTGTCGGTTTGATGGGCGCGGCGTTGGCTGTGTCCGCAGCGCCGAGCGTGCCGGTACTCGGGGTGCAGATGGGTTTGATTGCAGGGGTGCTTCTGATCAGCCGGTTGTCGCTGCGGTGGACGCTGCAACGTTGTGCGCTCGTGACCCCTTTTGCGGCCATGATGGCCGCGTTCCTGGCCTTTGAACGTGCGCCGGACTATGCGCCGTCGTTGCTCGTGCTGGGCAAAGCATACGGATCTGTCCTGGTGCTGGGGATGCTTGTCGCCAGCACGACGGTGCCGGATTTGGTGGCCGGTTTACAGCGGCTACGATTCCCGTCCGTGCTCGTGGTTACCGCGTCGTTCACCTACCGTTATGCCCAGTTACTGGATGACGAGTGGGCCCGGATGGCGCGGGCGCGGTTGAGCCGGACCGGGCGCAGCGCAGGAGAGGCAGCCTGGGGCTCGCGGTTTGCGGCTTTGTTCCTCCGCAGTTGGGACCGGGCGGAACGGGTGGCGGCGTGCATGGCGGCGCGTGGCTTTGACGGTTCGATGGCGGTCGGGTCCGCTCACGCGTTCGAGAGGCGAGACTGGATCTTTGCGGGATTGCTGTTGCTGGTGGGGCTGCCGTTGCTTTGGCGGCCTTAGGGGAGCAATTGCCAGGTCTCGGAGAAGAGGCCCGCCGTGCCGGAGCGATTCCGTTGTGCGCAAGTTCCTCGGGAGAGCCCACCGTTCATCCCGTCGGGCGACGCTTCCTGGGCCTTGACCCGGAGTATCGCAAAGTCACCCAGGCGGGGAATGCCGTTGCTGGAGGACGAGTGGGCTCGGGTAGCTCGGGCGCGGGAGAGGCCGCTTCGGGCGCACGGTTTACGGCGTTCTTCCTCCGCAGTTGGGACCGGGGGGAATAGGTGGCCGCCTGCATGGCGGCGCGTGGCTTCGACGGTTCGACGGCGGCCGGATCAGCGCACGCGTTCGAGAAGCGCGACTGGGACTTTGCGGGATTGGCGGCCCTAGGGCACCAGTTGCCAGGTCTCGGAGAAGAGGCCGGCCGCGATCACATCGGGCCATTCTTCTTTGGCTTTCGCCTTGAGGATGGCGTAGTCGCCGAGCCGGGGCATGCCGTATTCGCCGCGATACTCGCGGTCTTCAATCGTCATGCCGCTGTTGATGACCACGTAGCGGTTGGGCGCGAGCGGATTCGGATAGACGAGGGCTGGGATATGGTCGGCGGCAGGGTAGCTCTGGGCGCCCAAGCTGACCTGTTGCCGCGACCAACGAAGGGGCGTTTTGCCTTGGATCCTGGCGATCCAACGGTTGCTGCCGGGGTCGCCGAAGAGAACGAGATTGTACTTGGCGATGTCTTCGGCGGTCACGTCCTTGTCGTCCTTCACGCGTGGATGAGCACGAAGGCCCTTGGCGTACAGGCGGTCGAAGCGGGCGAGTAAACGGAGCGCCTGTTCATGGGCCGCCACATTCCAAGGTTGGCCAGTGGGGCGAACGAGCAGGAACGGGCTCAGGAAGGCGTCATCGATCGGGCCTTGGAGGGCGTGAATCTTGTGGAGCCCTTTGACGGGTTTGGCCATTGCCCAGCGGCCATTAGATTTCTCGATCGTGAGTTGGGGGGCGGGCTTGACGGATAGGGTTTGCCCGTCGATCGACAGCGTTTGGGCGGAGACGGTTTCGCGGAGGGTGAGGCGCGTGATGTTCTGCGTAGTCAGCTCGTAACGACGGCCGGCTTCGAGGCGCCGGGCGTTCACTTCGGCGCGCTGGTAGTGCTTGGCGAGATGCTCGACGGTCACCCAGCCGGAGCTGGGATAGCGGGTCGTGAAGGTGACGAAACGGATGTGATCGGCCGGGACGAGACCGCGGTCGCCATGCTCTTTCAGGAAGACGTCGAGCTTCTGGCGTACCTCGGGGCCGGTGCCGTGGCCAGTATTTTTCGAGATGAAAAAGCGGGCCGGGGTGCCCGGAACGCGGAGGTCGAAGGGGTCGCCGGCGGAGGGGAAACCTTCCTTTTCCAATTGTGCGCGGACGCGGAGCGACGATTCGAGTTGTCCGCGCGTTTTCGTGCCCGGCGGGGGAGGCGGGATGGAACTGGTGCCGGTCTCGTTCTCTCCGCCATGCCCGGCGATCGGCAAGTTGAAGGCGTTCAACGACCAGTCGAGGATGTTTTCGTAGATCCGCAGGGGCCCTTCCTGGTAGGCCGGAAAACCCGGGAGCTGCGAACGGAGCGGCCAGGTTCCCGCGCCGATCTCGGCAGCCGCGAAGAAACCCGGATGATGGAGAGCGATGTGCCACGCCCCACAGCCACCCATCGAAAAGCCGCGCAGGATAATCCGTTGGGGATCAATCTTGTAACGCTGGCGGACGGCGGCGATTGCTTCGAAGACGTCGGCCTCGCCCGCCCAATGAAAGGCGATGCCGTTCCAGCGGCCATAGACGTCGAGCTGAATCTGGCCTTCGTCGGCTGGGTTGGACGTAGACGGCGTCACGCGCTGGGCTCGATCGAGGAACGCAGCTTCGGTGAGGCGTTGATCGCGTCCGTGTAACCAGACGTAGAGACGCACCGGCTTCGTGCCATCGTAGGACACCGGGATGCGGAGGGCATACGGCTGTACGGATCCGTCGAGGTCCGAGACATAGCCGTGGAGGCGACGGGCTGCCTGATTCGTCCAGGGTGCGCGGCCGGCCAACAGATCACGGCCCCGGCTCAAGCCCTGTTCGAGCACCGCCAAGTGTTTCGGGACGTCCTCGGGGACGAAGAACTCGTCGGGATTCTCTTGGAGCATACGGCCAGCTTTATGGAAGATGGCCACGTCGGCAACCAGGGCGGCGTCGGCACGCTTCGCGGCGAGTTGGCCAAGAATGCGGTCGAGTTCGGCGACGCCGGAGTCGAGTTGCTGCCGCTGGAGAGGCGTCAAGACGACCGGTGGCAGGGGGACGGCAGGGCGCTGCCCCTGAGCGAGGGTAAGTAACCAAAGTAAGCAAAGAAATAGCCGATTCGTCATGGCGGGGATCGAAAGTGAGTATATACCAATAAAAATCCCCCGGCCGAAGCCGGGGGATTTTCGAACAACGGAGAACAAAAACTACTTGATCTCGACGGTCGCGCCAGCGTCGGTCAACTTCTTCATGATGGTCGCAGCCTCTTCCTTGCTCACGCCCTCTTTGACAGCCTTCGGAGCGCTATCGACCAGGTCCTTGGCTTCTTTGAGGCCGAGACCGGAAACGACTTCGCGAACGGCCTTGATGACGTTGATCTTGTTCGCACCGGCACCGGTGATGATAACGTTGAACTCGGTCTTCTCTTCGACGACCGGAGCGGCGGCGGCGGCGGCCGGAGCGGCCGAGGCGGAGGCCGCAGCCGCCGACACGCCAAGCTTCTCTTCGAGCAACTTCACAAGCTGGGAGGCCTCAAGAAGGGTGAGGCCCTGGATCTGTTCCGCAATTGCGTTGATGTCTGCCATTTTCGTAGTGACTCCTGAATTAGTAACTGTTTAGCGCTTGAGCTCACACCGGTAGAAGACGGCGGAGCTGAGTTTCATCTTTAACTGCGGCTCTCGGAGAGGAGGTTTGTTGCCACAGCAAATGCCCTTTCGTACGGAATAGGTTCGCCGACAGAAGCGATCCTATCCGGAATCCGATTAATCCTGAAACTTGCTTTCTTTGACGCCTTGGTCGATCACCACGGCCAGATTTCGGCCAGTCGCGTTGACAACCGTAACCACGCGTTGAGCCGGAGCGTTGATGAGATACAGCAATTTCGCATAGATCTCTTCTTTCGCCGGGAGAGCAGCCAGTTCGCCGATCGACTTAACGTCGACGACAGTACCTTCCACCAACCCGCCCTTAAAGGAAAACGCCGGGACGGTCTTGGCGTAGACCGTTAAGGCCTTCGCCAAGGCGACGACGTCACCCGTGGTGTAGGCGATCGCGCTCATGCCGACAAGCTTTGTGAACAAGGGCTCGCTTTTGAGACCCTCGCTGGCCTTCTGGGCCAGGTTATTTTTGACAACCTTGTAGCTACCGCCGACGCCTTTGATCACTTTGCGCAGATTGAAATCCTGCAGCACCGTCATCTTTTCATAACCCGTCAGGAAAATATTGCCGGTCTGCTCAAATTCACCGCGCAGGAACGACAGATCTTTTACTTTATCTGCTTTCTTCTTCATGGTTTCTACTCCTACGCCTGAACCTTAACCGCGTTCATTTCGGTTACGTCGAGCGAAATCCCGGGGCTCATGGTGGAGCAAAGGGTCACGCTACGAACATACTTGCCCTTGGCAGCGGCTGGCTTCGCTTTCAACACAGCCTGGATCAGGGTGTTTGCATTGTCGACCAGCTTGTCGTCCGGGAAGCTTACCTTTCCGAGCGGAGCATGGATAACCCCGGTCTTATCGACGCGGAATTCGACTTTACCAGCCTTGGTTTCTTCAATGGCCGTTTTGACGTCCGTGGTAACGGTGCCCGTCTTCGGATTCGGCATCAAGCCGCGCGGTCCGAGAATCTTACCGAGCTTACCGACCGAGCGCATCATGTCGGGCGTAGCGATCACCGCATCATAATCGAGCCACTGCTCGGTCATAATCTTGGTCACCAGCTCTTCGCCACCGACAAAATCCGCACCCGCTTCCTGCGCTTCTCGAATCTTATCGCCGGAGGCGATGACCAGAATGCGCTTCTTCTTGCCCAAACCGTGGGGCAGAACGACGGTTCCGCGCACCATTTGATCGGCGTGCTTGGGATCTACTCCGAGGCGCAAATGCACTTCGAGAGTTTCGTCAAACTTCGTGTACTTGATTTTTTTGACGAGCACCACCGCATCAGCAAGATTGTAAGGACGTGCCTCAATCTGCTTAGCGGCAGCGGTGTACTGCTTGCCTTGCTTTTTTGCCATATTTTAGTTGGTCCTAGCGGCCTCCAAGGTCGGAACAAGTCCGGGGCGGAGACCTCCCATGAAATACTTAACTCTCTTAGGGTATCAGGTAAATTTAGATAATGTCTACGCCCATGCTCTTGCAGGCGCCTTCGACCTGAGCAATCGCCGACTCAATGGTGAAGCTGTTGAGGTCCGGCATTTTGATCTTGGCGATATCGGCGATCTGCTGGCGGGTAATCTTGCCCACCTTGACCTTATTCGGCGTGGGGGAGCCTTTGTCGAGCTTCAAAGCCTTCTTGATAAGGACCGCGACGGGCGGGGTCTTCGTGATGAAGGTGAAGGAACGATCCGAGTAGATGGTAATAACCACCGGAATGATGAGGCCGACGTTTTCCGGGGCAGACGTGCGGGCGTTATACGCCTTCACGAATTCCATAATGTTGACACCCTGTGGGCCCAGAGC
>JBBRIO010000085.1:0-12966 GCA_038220855.1 Bryobacterales bacterium
GGCCTGATGCAGTTGATGCCCGCCACCGCCCGAGGCCTCGGCGTCCGCAACTCCTTCGACGCCGAAGAAAATATTCGCGCCGGAGTGAGACATTTGCGCGACCTGCAAGACAAATATAAGGATGACCGCCTCGCCTTGGCCGCCTACAACGCCGGCGCCGGCGCCGTCAATAGATATGGCTGGATCCCGCCCTACCGGGAAACCCAGGATTACGTCTACCGCGTAGGAAAGAAATACGGCGAAGCCCGCAAAGCTTCCGCCGCCAACCGAATTCAGACCGCCACCGCCTCCCCCCAGTCGGAAGTCCCGAAGCCGCCCGAACACCGGCCCATTGAGGTCTTTACCGATACCGAGGGAAGAATCCATTTGCGCACCAAGTGATCCGCCGCCTCGCCAACTCGCTGCTCGCCGTTACCCTCCTAACGGGATCTGCGTTTGCACAGGTAACCGTCCTCTCCGACGTTCGCTTCTGGTCCCAAGGTTCCGTCACTCGCATCGCCATCGACTTCTCCGCTGAACCCGTTTTTCACCAGAATCGACTCAGCAACCCCGACCGCGTCTTCTTCGACTTCGTCAATACCCGCCCCCAAGTCGGCGGCCGGCTCTCCGCCACCATCGCCGTTGGCGACGCCCAACTCCGCCAAATTCGCGTCGGCGAAGCCAAGCCTGGCGTCGCCCGCCTAGTTCTGGACCTAGCCGACAACGCCCAACTTTCCACCGAGATCCTCTCCAACCCCACCCGCCTTATCATTGAGCTCCGCCCCCCCGGCGCACCAGCCACCAAGCCAACACCAACATCAATAAGAGCTGAGCCCGTCCCGCCCGTCGTCATCTCCAAATCCCCGGTCCGCCGCTGGCAACCCAAACCAACTTTCGCCTCATCTCCCGAAATCTGGACCCTCCCGCCTGATCTAGCCACCCCCTTCGCCCGCAACTCCGTCGCCTTCGCGGCCCCCCAATATCCGCCCCTACGCACCAAATCCCGCGTCGCCGAAGTCGCCGTCTCAGCGCCCCCACCCCCGCCTCCTCCCTCCAACACCCGGCCCCGCGCCGCCGCCCCCGCCGACACCTCCGCCGCTTCTCTTACCCGAGCCCTCGGACTCAAAATCCGCCGCATCGTCCTCGACCCCGGCCATGGCGGCCACGACCAAGGCACCGCCGGCCCCACCGGCCTCACCGAAAAAGAGGTCGTCCTCGATATCGGCCTCCGCCTCGGAGCACTCCTCGAAGATGGCCTCGGCGCCGAAGTCATCTACACCCGCAAAGACGATCGCTTCATCCCCCTCGAACAGCGAACCCAGATGGCGAACGACAGCAAAGCCGACCTGTTCCTCTCCATCCACGCCAACAGCTCGCCCATCAAAGCCGTCTCCGGTGTCGAGACGTTTTTCCTCAGTTTCACCACCTCGAAATCGGCCCTCGAAACCGCCGCCCGCGAAAACGCCACCTCCGAACGCGGCGTCTTCGAACTCCGCGATCTCCTCCAAAAAATCGCCCTCAAGGACAAAATCGACGAGTCCCGCGAGTTCGCCTCCCGCGTCAACGCCGCCCTCTATAAAAGCTGGTACAACCCCGCCGCGAACGTTCGCAATCGCGGCGTCAAGCGCGCCCCCTTCGTCGTCCTCATCGGGGCCAACATGCCCAGTATCCTGACCGAAATCGGCTTCCTCAGCAACGCCCGCGATGAAAAAGAGCTGCGCAAGCCCGACGTCCGCCAGAAGATCGCCGAAGCGCTCTTCAAAGGCATCGCCCAGTATTCTGACTCCTTGAGCCATTTTCAGGTCGCCAAGAGCGGTACAGACGAAGAATGAGTTTCCTTGATAGCTTAGAAAACAATCTGAAGGCGCTGGAGGGCAGGGAAGAGAAGGACCCTGAAAAGCTCAAGCGCGAGCAGGAACAGCGCGACGCCGACCGCGCCGCGGCCGTCCTCCGCACCCCTCATTCCGAAGCCCTCAAGAAGTCGCCTTTCACTTCCGAGTTCTTGACCCAATGCCGCACCGTCGGCCACCGGCAACGCGTCCTCGTCCAGTTCACCTGGCTCGGCGAAACCCTCCGCCTTGACGCCAAAACAAAGCGGTTGGAACTCATCCCCTCAGCCGTTGGCATCGCCGCCGTCTACTCCGTCGATGGGGTTGAAACCGCGCGGGAAATCCTCGATCTCACCGGCGATCCAGCCGCCTTGGCCCAACGCTGGTTAACCAACCCGGAGTAGATATGCAAAGCGACTTGCTGAAAGTGATTCGCGCCGCCCTGTTCGCCGCCGTCAAGCATTCCGCGCAGCGACGCAGGGGCGAAGCCGCGGAACCCTATGTCAACCACGTTCTCGAAGTCGCCCATCTCGTCGCCGAGGCCGGCCTCGACGCTGACGTTGTCGCCGCCGCCCTGCTCCACGATACGGTCGAGGATACCGAGACCTCCGCCGCCGAACTCGCCGCCGCCTTCGGTCCCCTCGTCACGAGCATGGTCCTCGAACTCACGGACGATAGATCCCTCCCCAAGGCTGAGCGCAAACGGCTTCAGGTCGAACGCGCCCCCCACAAATCCGCCGGCGCCCAAGCGATCAAGACCGCCGACAAAATCTCGAACCTGCGGACGATCCTCGCGAGCCCCCCCGCCGACTGGAGCGAACAGCGAAAGCGAGACTATTTCGACTTCGCCCACGCCGTCGTCGCCGGGTTAGCCCAAGCCCCGGAATCGCTCCTCGCAGAATTCGACGCCGTCTATCAACGCTTCCCCGGAATCATCCAGCGATAGAGCGTTCGCCTCGGCCCCAACCCCGTACTCCCGGCCGACCGGAGCGAACAAAGTACCTCGACTTAGCCCAAGCCCCGAAATCGCTTCTCGCAGAATTCCACGCCGTATTTCAACGCTTCCCCGGAATCATCCAGCGATCGAGCGTTCGCCTCGGCCCCAAGCCCCGAAATCCTCACTCGCAGAATTCCACGCCGTCTATCAACGCTTCCCCGGAATCGTCCAAAGATAAAAGGTCTGGCTAAGTCCCGTAAACTCCGCCTCGTCGTAGGTATTCAAATTCACCTCTTTCTCGGCCTTCCAGTCACCCAAGTCAAAAGTGTTCGAAACCACCCGCGTCCCGGGCTTCAAATCGGCCAGTAACTTCGGCCGCAATTTCATATTCACGCTCGGCAGCAGAAATAGCGTCACCACGGTAGCTTCCCGAAAGTCAGCCTGAAATAGGTCCTTCTCTTCGAACCGGACCAAAGCCTCCACCCCAGCCACCCGGGCGTTCTCCCGCGCTTCCTTGATCCGCTGCGGATCAATATCAATTCCCACGCCCCGAATACCATGCTCCTTCGCCGCGGCGATCACAATCCGCCCATCGCCACAACCCAGGTCGTACAGCACGTCGCTCTTCTGGATCTTCGCCATCTTCAGCATCTCCTTCACGGCCGCCTCGGTCGACGGAACATAAGGAACATCCAATTTGCGCTTGGGCTTCTCCTGGGCGGCCAGGCCCGCCAGGGAAGACGAGAAAAGAAAGGTTCGACGCAGCATATCTTCCCGCGATTATGGCAGATCCAACTTGCTACCATACGAAGGAAGGGGTAGCTTAGCAAGGCTTGCGCAGGGTCTGGCCAGATTGGATGCCGAAGGCGTTGAGCGATTGGTTCGCCGGGCGTTACACGGCCCCGACGAACGTCCAGGAAATCGCCTGGCGCCGCACCCTCCGCGGCGAAAACACGCTCATCCTCGCTCCCACCGGCAGCGGCAAAACCCTCGCCGCCTTCTTCTCCGTCCTCGCTCGCCTCGGCGCTGACGCCTCCCGCGGAACTCTCCCCAACGCAACCCTCGCCGTCTACGTCACCCCCCTCCGCGCCCTCGGCCGCGACATCGAACGCAACCTCGCCGAACCCCTCGCCGCCCTCAACGCGACCCTCCCCCCCCGCGACCAAATCCGCATGGAGATCCGCACCGGCGATACCTCCACCAAAGACCGCTCCCGCATGGCCCGCCGCCGTCCCCACCTCCTCCTCACTACTCCCGAATCCCTCAGCTCCCTCCTCTCCCAAAAGTCCTGGCTCGACGGCCTGTCCCCCCACGTCGTCATCGTCGACGAGATCCATGCCTTCGCCGAAAACAAGCGCGGCGCCCTCCTCGCTCTCTCCCTCGAACGCCTCGAAACCCGCGCCCCCGGCGCCTTCCAACGCATAGGCCTCTCCGCCACCGCCTCCCCCGCCTCCGCCATCGCCCAACTCCTCTGCGGCCACCGTCATTGCGCCATCGTCCAGGACTCCGTCCGCCGCACCCACCGCCTCGACCTCCACGCCCCCGACCATCTCCCCGCCGCCGGCTACGACCCCGGCCGCATCGCCCACGCCGCCGTCGAAACCCTCGCCGGTGCCCAATCCACCATCGCCTTCTGCTCCACCCGCTCCGCCTCCGAACGCCTCGGCGCCGCCCTCGCTTACCTCCTGCCCGACGACGAATCCCGCATCGGCGTCCACCACTCCTCCATCGAACGCGGCGAACGCGAACTCCTCGAAGAGCGCCTCTCCCGCGGCGAAATGAAGTGCGTCGTCTGCTCCACCTCCCTCGAACTCGGCGTCGACTATGCCGGCGTTGACCAGGTCCTCCTCGTCGGTACCCCCCGCGGCGTCTCCCGGGCTCTGCAGCGCCTCGGCCGCAGCGGCCACCGCTCCGGCCAGATGGCCTACGGCCGCCTCCTCCCCCTCAGCCTCCCCGACCTGCTCGAAGCCATCGCCATGCGCGAAGCCGTCCGCGCCGGTGCCCTTGAAACCCTCCGCGTCCCGGAATCCCCCCTCGACGTTCTCGCCCAAGTGCTCCTCGGCATGGCCGTCGAACGCCGCTGGGAAATCGGCGCCGCCCTCGCGCTCGTTCGCCGCGCCGGCCCGTATCTGAACCTCCCCGCCGCTGATTTTCAGGACGTTCTCACCTATCTCGCCGGCGGCGGACAAGTGCTCGCCCGCTATGGCAAAATCGTCGTCGAAGACGGTCACTTCACCGTCGCCAGCCCCAAAATCGCCCGCGACTACTTCCACGGCATCGGCTGTATCTCCGAGGATTTCCGCGTCAAAATTCTAACGAAAAACAACCGTCGCCTCGGCGACGTCGAAGAACACTTCCTCGCCTCCCTCCGCCCCGGCGAAGCTTTTCTCATGGCCGGCAAAGTCGTCGAAGTCGAACGCCTCGCGCCGGGCGTAGCCATCGTCAAGCCCTCCAACAGCGATCGCGTCCAAACGCCCCGCTGGATGGGAGGCAAAATGCCACTCAGCTCCCGCATGGCCGAAGAAGAAATCCGCCTGCGCCGCACCCTCCGCGAAGCCTTCTCCGCCGGCGGCCGGCCCGCCTGCGAACAAGTCCTCCGCGACGTCTTCAAAGTGCCCGCCAATCTCGCCGCCATGGCCGCCGGGTTCGTCGAGCGCCAATCCGCCGCCGCCCCCATCCCCATCGATTCCCCCGTCCAAATCGAACGCGTCCGCCGGGCCCGCCAGCAAGTCCTCATGGTCCACAGCGTCTCCGGCCGCGCCATCAACCAAAGCCTCGCCTGGGTGGCCGCCTGGCGCTTAGCGCCCGGCGAATCGGTCGTCTCCAACTCAAACGACCACGGTTTTCTCCTCTCGCTGAACGCCCGCGTCGACATCGACGAAACGAGCCTCCGCGCCGCCCTCGCTCCCACCGGTTTCATGAACGATCTGGAAACCGTCCTCCGCGCTACCGACACCCTCGGCCGTAAGTTCCGCAATGTCGCCGAAACCGGCCAACTAATCCCCAAGCGAAGTTACAAAGGACCCGCCAACACCAAATACTCAAGTTGGAACGGGACCTTGCTGTATCAAACGCTCATGACCTATGAGCCCAATCATGTCTTAGTCCGCGAAACGGTCCGCGAAGTACTAGAGGACTTACTCGACGCCCCCCACGCCTTAACCGAAGCCAAGCGCCTTCATGCCGCCCCCTGGGAATGGTTCGACCATCCCCGCCCCTCGCCCTTCGCCCTCCCGTTGTTTGCTGCGTTCAACCGCGACGTCCTGCTCGCCGGCGACCCCCTCCGCGCCTTCGACGAAATGGCCGCCCAAGTCTACGCCGAATGGGATCCCCACCGTGCGGTTTGACCCATCCGGCGGCCTCTGGCTCGACGACGGCCCCACCCTCATCCTCGCCGACCTCCATCTCGGTTACGCCTGGGCCCAGCGCCGCCGGGGCGGCCTCGGCCCCGTCGTCGAAGGAGGATCCCAGCAGCGTCTTTGGCAGCTCGTCGATTCGCTCCGCCCCCGCCGCGTCGTGCTGCTCGGCGATATTGTCCACGCCCCCCGCCCCTCCCCCGACGAACGGGCCACCATCCAGCAAACGCTGCAAGGCCTCGCCGATCGCGCCGAACTCATCTGCGTCATGGGCAACCACGACCGCGCCTTTCCCTCCGACTTCCCCGCCTTCCCCGCCGTCTCCGAATGGCGATCCCCTGGCGTTCTCGCGCTGCACGGCGATCGTCTCCCCGCCGGACCCGAACCCGGCGTCGCCACCGTCGTCGGCCACTTCCATCCCGCCATCCGCATCAAAACCGCCTCGGGAGCGAGCCATAGGCTCAAGGCGTTTCTGCAGGGCGGGGAACTCGTCGTCCTACCGGCCTTCTCCCCATTCGCCGCCGGAACGGACATGCGCCGCGACATGCCACCCGAACTCCGCGCCTGGTTTGGCGCCCTTCCCGTCCGCGCTCTGGTTACTGATGGCCAACGCCTGCTGCCCGTAAGCCTAACGCCTCGACCACCGCTTTGAGCGCTTCCGCGGTCGGCAACGAACCCTGGGCCAAATTCGCGCTGCCCCCGCCGCGACCACCATTCGCCGCCAGCAAAGGCTTCATCGTGTTCCCACAATGAACCAGGTTCGAAGCAAGCATTACCGCCGCCGGGTCCTGACTCACGAGCAGCAGCGTCCCCGGCCCCTGAGCCAAAAATGCATTGGCCAGCGCTCGGCTCGCCTCGTCAATCGGCCCTCCCACCACCTGCTCCGCCCCATGTCCGTAGAGCTCTCGTCCCCGATATCCCGCCAGTTCCAGCCCCAGCTTCTGCGCCCGCTTATCGGCTTCTTTCGCCGCCTCGGTCTGCCCCTGCAGAGCCGTCTCCAACTGCTCCCGCTCCGCCCTCATCGCCCGCAGTGCGCGGTTCCCGCACAGAAAATGAACCCGTAGATTCCCCCGAATCTTCTCTGTCTTCCGGATCCAAATCGGGCCAATCTCCCCCGTAGCCCTTACGTGTGTCCCGCCGCAAGCCGATCGGTCCAGCCCTTCCATCGTCACAATCCGAATCGTCCCGGTTCGTTCCGTAGCCTTCCGCAAACCCTGCGCCGTCTCGGCGTCTTCATAGCTAACCGCCACCGGTCCGTTCCGAAACACCTCGGCGTTCGCCCGGTCTTCAAGCGCCGCCAAATCCAGCCGTTCGGTCGCCAGGTCAACCGTGGACGTCTCCAACCCCAAATGCACCCCCACCGTCAAATGCGGCGTCACCGCCGACAGCAAATGCTGCCCGCTATGCTGCTGCATATGGTCAAACCGCCGCCCCCAATCAATCTCCCCAGTCACCGTCGTCCCCGCCAACGGCCCCGCTAAAACATGCGCAATCCGCCCGTCGTCCTGGTCGACGACATCCAAAACGGCTATCCCGTTCAACGTCCCCAAATCGTGTAACTGACCGCCCGAAGTAGGGTAGAAGGCCGTCTGGTCGAGATATACCCGACGGCCTTCATCCTGAGTATCCAGCACATGCGCCTCAAACGACGTGGCGTAGGCGTTGTCGTAGTAAAGGCGCATGGCGGTTACTGAATCGCCAGGTTAACCCGGTTACTCACCAGGTTGCCGAAGTTGATGTATAAGGGAACCGCGTTGCCCTTATCAACCGAGGTCGGAACCCGCACGTTGATTTGATACAAACCGACAAAGTTGGGCGTAAGGCCCGCAAAGTCCGGTGTGATCGAATCCACTTGGGCAATCGAGTTCACCCCAATCACCACTCCCGGTGCCGGGCTCACCGATGCCAACGGACCCGCCGGTGCACCAACGCCGCTCAGCACCGCGGGCACCGTCGGTCCCAACCCAAGCGCGTAGATGACCAACGTATCGCCCGACCGTGCCGGCCGCGCCGCCGCGCCCAGACCAGCACTCGCCGGCAACGGGTAAGTCCCGTCCTGGTTCACGATGATCCCGTAGCCCGGAAAGCCTCCGAATGTCAGTAGCCGCGGAGCCCGATTCACAATCCGTACCGCGGTTAGGTTCGACCGAACCCCGTCCCGCTCCACCGAAACCGTCGCCGTCCCTTCCGGAGCATCAAACGGAATCTGGAAGTTGATCTGGTTGTACGAAGCGAAGTACACCGGTGCCGCTTGATTATTGACCAGCACCCGTAATCCGTTGAAAGTGGTCTGCAGCGGCAAGGCGCTCGCGGCAACCGGATCCCGCATTAACAATTGCTCGCCAAATACAGCCGCGATGACGCCTCGGCCCAACTCGTCGTTGCCGGCGAAGGTCGCGTTGTCCACGACGCCGCCCGCCGAAACTTGCGGCGGCCCAGCCGTTACCACTTCGAACTCGTAGGGCACCGTCTGGGGCCCATTGACGGCGTTGCTGTTGATGGTCACCGTCGCCGAATAGTTGCCGGGAGCGAGGTTTGTCGAATTGGCATTCAACTGGATGAAGTTGGTCCCGGGGAAACGGGTCGCCGTCAGCCAAGCTGCGCCGGCCGAAACGGTCGCCGGATTGTCCGCCAGCGTCAAGGTTCCCATCCCTGCATTCGTCGCGTTGATGAAGGTCGTCTGCTGCGGTCCGGTCAGTGCTAGCCGGGTCCGAACTGCCGTCTGCGAAAGCGCGATGATCGGCTGCGAGGTCACCCGCAGGGTCACTGGAACGCTCTTGTTATCCGGGGCGAAGGTAGAGCCGGAAATCGCCAGGGCGCCGTTGTAGGTGCCCTCTGCCAAACCCGGGTTCGTTACACGAATTGCGTAGGGCAGAGTGAACGCGAAGCTACTGGCCCCATCAAGAGCCAGCGAGAGCCAATTCCCACCGCTCGTCGTGCTCACTGCGCCCTGAATGGGGCTGTTGGTTGCAAACGAGGCCGATGCCGTGGCGCCGGTTCGTGCGGGGACAAATAGGGTAGTCGCGTCTGGAACGCTGCCGCCAATTTGGACGGTCACTGTGATCGTCTGCGGCGCGTCGATCGCCGCCGGGTCCGAAACCGTCACGATTCCGGTGTAAATCCCGCGAGCGAGCGAAGCCGTATTCAGCGCGAACTGAACCGCAATGCAGGTATTTCCGCCCTGCGAGCAGACTCGGGCAGGTCCAATGGTCGGGGCAATCCAACTCACCGACGATCGGGCGGCAAGCGCAAGGCTGCCGCTGCCGGAATTTGTCGCATCAATGGTGCGGGGAGCGCCGTTAGCACCCACCGCGATGGAGATCGGACCTAGTGTCGTCTCGGAAAGGCGAAGACGGGGCTGAGCCGCGGCAATGCCGGCAGTGCAGATCCCAAGTGCCAACAAGGGCAGAAAACGGCGTAGAGTGGCCGGAAGAGAGGCTGTCATAGTATTCCTCACAATTTTAGTTGATTTTGTTTTGGACGCGGGGGAGCAGCGGGGACACGGAGGAGAAATTTGGTTAGACCCATTCGAGCGCGCCCTTCTTGTAAGCCCAGACGTAGCCGACCACGAGGATCGCCAGGAAAGCCATCGCCTCTGCCACCCCGAACCAGCCCAGCTGTTTATAGCGGACCGCCCAAGGGAACAAGAACACGGTTTCAACGTCGAAGATCACGAACAAGATTGCGACCAGGTAGAACCGCACCGTATAGCGCCCACGGGAGCCGCCAAGCGATTCGATTCCACATTCGTAAGCTTCCAACTTCACGCGGAACGGCTCCGAAGGCCGCAACAATTTGCCCATCAACAAAGCGCCCAGCGGGAACGCGATGCAAATGCACAAGAACACGAAAAGAGGAAGATAGCCTTCCAACATACAGTTACTATACCTTAGAACGATGTGGAATAAGCGATTGGCTCTCCGTATAGGCTTTGCCTTTCTGCTTCTGCCCGTCGCCGGCTGCTTCTGGTCAGCCGGAACGAACCTTTGGACCCATCTCCGCATGCGAACGATTCCCGTCGAGGTGGTGAGAAGCTCCCTCCTTCTCGACGCACCCGGTGACGGCTCCGATCTCAATCTCATCCTTCGGCTCGACCTGAAGACCACCGACGGCGCCGAACGGCTGATCTACTGGGCGGATGCCCCGGGTCGCGCGGCCTATCCCGAAGAAGGCTACGACGAGCTGCATCGATGGGCCCCGGGGACTCGGCATCGAATCTACCAAATCCGCGGCCAGGCGCAGGAGTTCCGCCAGCCGGGCGTTAGGTCGCCCGAGCTGGTCGCAATGACCGTTTACCTGTCTCTTGGTTGCTTCATCGGGTTCTTCTTCTTCGTTTTCTGGACGGTTGCCAACGAGGATGGACCCCGAAGGTTCGTCGGCACCTGGACCGTTTTCTTTCTTGTCGGAGTCGGCGCGATGATCGGCTCAGCCCTGTTCACGTGGTACGAGATTCCTAAGCGGCTCTACTGGCCGCCGGTCGTTGCGACCCTCGAACCGGTGCCGGAGCCGATGGCCGAGGCCCCCCCGAAGCCGCTTCCTGACAATGTCGTCATCACCCCGGCCGGGCGACAGTTGCTCGAACGATCCCCCTACAAGGTGCTCCAATTCAATGGAATCCACGCCGGTCTCGGTAACTTCGGGGGAAGTTACGAACAGCTCGCCGAGCGCTGCGCCTCGGGCGACCAGGAGTGCCGCTTCCTGATCAACCCCAACGACCGCTGGGACGTCGAGCTTGACGCCCGCTGGGACGAGTCATTCTTCTTCCCGCTGGGGATGTTCCTGGTCTTCGGGCTAGCCTTCGGCGGAGGAGGGCTGATGATCCGCCGCCTGAAGTTCTGAGTCGATGAATCCGCTTCGGCGACGGAGGCATCATAATGGGAGCTGACCCATGTTCGCCACGATCCGAGAGCAAATCGACACCGTTTTCCGGGAAGACCCGGCGGCCAAGAGCACGCTCGAGATTTTGCTTTGCTATCCGGGCCTCCATGCGATCCTCGTTCATCGGGTCGCCCATCGGATGTATCGGGCGGGTGTGCCGCTGCTGCCTCGGGTGCTCTCGCAGTTCAGCCGTTGGATCACCGGCATCGAGATTCATCCCGGCGCGACGATTGGCCGCCGGTTTTTCATCGACCACGGCATGGGCGTCGTCATCGGCGAGACAGCCGAAATTGGCGACGACGTCCTGCTCTACCAGGGCGTGACGTTGGGCGGTACCGGTAAGGAATGTGGCAAACGCCACCCGACCCTGGGCAACCACGTGATCGTGGGCACAGGCGCTAAGGTGCTCGGTAATATCAGGATCGGGGACGGCTCCCGGATCGGGGCCGGCAGCGTGGTCGTTCATCCAGTGCCGGCCGGTTCAACGGTCGTTGGCATCCCCGGCAAAATCGTCCGGCGTCGCGCTGAGTCCGGCGACGATCTCGAACACGGCAAGCTTCCCGACCCGGAAGGCCAGGAGATCGCCGAACTGAAAGCCCGGCTCCAGGCGCTCGAAGAGCTCGTGCGGGAGCTTTCCCGGTCAACCCTTGCCCAGTAGGTCGCGGACGAGGTAGAGGGCCGCAACGGCCTGCATCTCGTTGATCTCGCCTTTGCGAGCCTTATCGATGGCACTCTCCCAATCGAGCAGAAGGACCTCATCGACTTCGTCATCCGTAGCCCGTTCGATGGGCCGGTCGCTGGCTTGGACGTAGACGATATACGCCCGGCTCTTCAGATACGCCGGTTGAGGATCGAGTTCAGCGAGAAGCTTTCCGCTCAACGCTTGGAAGCCGGTCTCTTCCTGGAATTCTCTCATGGCCGCGGCGACAGGGTCTTCCCCCGCTTCGATGTATCCGGCTGGAAAACCCAGGTACTGCCTGCCGGTGCCGACGCGGTGCTCGCGAACGAGAACAAGTTTGCCGCGGCACTCGGCGACGACAACGACGAAGTCGCTTCGCTCGATCAAATAATAGCCGTCGAGCGAACGGCCATCGCGGGTAAGATAGTCATTGCTGCGGACGGTGATCCACTCGTCGTCGATGACGGTGCGGCTGTTGAGGAGTTTCCAGGACACTTGCTTATGATACTGGCTAGTTTGGTGTTGGTGACGCGGATTTGGGATTCGGCCCCGCATAACGCGTTTACAGATCTGATCCGGTTTGAGAACAAATGGTTCTGCGCCTTTCGCGAAGGGGCCAAGCACGTCTCGGTCGATGGGTCGATTCGCGTGATCACGAGCGCAGATGGCAAGGCTTGGACCTCCGCCGCGCTAATCAGCCTGCCGGCGCTGGACCTGCGCGACCCGAAGCTGACGATCACGCCGAAAGGCGAGTTGATGCTGACGACGGCGGCGGCGGACCGCCCGAAAGAGCCGGTGTCTCACCAGTCGATGGTTTGGTTTTCGAAGAACGGCAAGCAGTGGGGCGACCCGGTAAAGGTCGGCGAGTTGAACTTCTGGCTGTGGCGGGTGCAGTGGCACAAGGGCTTCGCATATAGCGTCGGGTACGGAACGACCGATCGGGCGAAGGACTTCACGCGGCTTTATCGCAGCAAAGACGGGCGGAACTTTGAGACCTGGGTGCCGAACCTGTTCGCCGAAGGGTACCCGAACGAATCGTCGATTTACTTTGAGCCGGACGGGACGGCGCGAATGCTCTTGCGGCGCGACCGGGCTACGATGACCGGGCAGTGGGGCACGAGCAAGCCGCCCTACAAAGACTGGACGTGGCAGGACACGGGCACGCGAATCGGCGGGCCGCACATGATTCGGCTGCCGAACGGACGGGTGATCGGGGTCGTGCGGCTCTACGACGGCAAGCAGCGAACCTCAATCGTCGAGATCGATCCGAAGTCCGGGAAGCTGACTGAGCTGGAGAAGCTGCCGTCG
>JBBRIO010000086.1:0-12927 GCA_038220855.1 Bryobacterales bacterium
TCCCCCCCGCCCCCGCATCGGAACCCCGCCCGGCCCGATCTCAATCCCGTCGGTCGCGGCCAGTTCGCCGCTACCCACCGGAACCTCCTGCGGAACAAGCGTATCCACGGCCTTAATCGTCGCCGCGGCCGTCACGTCAAACGCCTGCCTCCTCCGCGATTCGCTCTCCCGTAATGGAATCGCCATTGGCTTGTCTGGATCCACCACAAAAGCCGGCACCAGCTTCATCCGATACGCGCTGGAAATGCCATCGTAACGGCCCGTCTTAGCATTGAACATCCCATCGGCATTCCGCCGAAGCGCGTAGTAAAGCGCGACGTGATCCTCATGCTCGCGCACCCCTTGCACCCCGCCGGATTGAGCAAAAGCATTCTGCGTATAGAGGTCCCGGAAGTCGCGATAACCGCCCACCAGGCCCGCCGCCGTCCCGTCCTCATTCGGCACCACCCGAACCTTCCCCTGACGGAAAAACGCATCCCGGTTCTGATTGGCAAACCAGGCAATTTGCGGCATGTGAATGTCGGCTTGCGCCGTCTCCACCACCCCGTCTTTTACCCGGGCCTTCAGCTTCGTATACTGTTCGGAGTTGAGCAGCCGATACGAATAGTCGACCCCCACACTCCCCCGCGCGTCCTTCATAATCTGGTCCGGCGAATAGCCGATCTCGAGCGTCGCGTCGTCGTCGTTCATCGGGTCTTTATTGCCCGAAATGCGGATGACGATCGTGTACAAGCCATCCACCATCTTGTCGTTAGAGCGCAGTACCAGCGTGCCGTTGCCGTTGGCCCCGCGCCACGGCGAATCGCATCCCCAAGCCCGGTAAAGTTGGTTGTCGATCCCACGCTCCCCCTCCGGGCTCACAAAGTCCCCGGACTTTGCCTTGCCATCCAAATTAAATCCCTCGCCAATCCGGCTCGTCACCTGCGGCTGGCCAGGATCTTCGGCCGCGAAGGGGTTGATGTAGGTCTCGATCTTCCGGTTGTAGCCGCGATACGCGGATGCCGCCCGCCAGGTATGGAAATACACCCCGGCCGGGTCTCGCGTCAAACCATTCGCCGGCGGATTCGCCAGCTCTTCCACCTCCTTCGGGGTCCGCCAGGAAATCAGCGAAAACGATTGCGCCACCTGGGCCGGAACCGCGAAATGAACCGTGCTGCCGCGCGGGCAATCCACGCCGGGCTCAATCTCCGCCCCTCGCGAATAATCAGCCCGCCCGCCGAATCGGAACGCCGGGTCGTAAAACGCGACCACATAACCCTTCACCCATGGCGAGGCCTCCGCCCCTGCTACGGCCAGCAGCGCAACCCAACAAAACTTCAGTGTGTTCTGAAACATATCTGCATCCTTGCCTTATTGAGGCGGTGAAACCTGATTAACCAGCAGATCGGACACTGCCAAAGCCTCAAACGCCAGCGGATCGGCGTCATCCATCGGACCCCTGCGCACCACAATCTCGGCGCTCACTTCGAAGTCGCTAATCGTCTTCGAATCCGCCGAAACAAATGGCGCGCCTTGAAACGGGCTCCATCGCGTCCACTCCGCCGCCCCCGTCACCTTGTAACGCCACACCGGGCGGAAGTACTTCATCCGGAAGCTGTAGCGCAGCCCCTCCGGGTCCCGCGTCGGCACCGGCACCGCGGTCTCGCCCGCTCCCCGGCCTTCCGTCAACGTAAACCACTGCCCGCCTTTCTCGATCGTAAGCCGCGCGGCCCGATACGCCAGGTACTTCTCAATATCGCCACGGTTGCTAAACGTGTGCCCCGTCACCACCAACTTAAAAGCCTCGCGTCCCAACGGCTTCACCGTGAATACGCCCGGACCCGCGGGCGGCACCATCGGCGGATGCTCCTGTGCCGTCGCCAAAGCAAGCCACGCCGTGATGCCGAATAAGATGCAAACTTTCATATCGTAATCGCGCTACGCCAGCAATTCCGTGTACGGCGTCCGAACCTGCAACGATTCCTTGCCCCAACTGTCCACCGACACCCCCAACGCCTTTTGCAACGTCAAGCCAACCCGCGATACCGGGCTGTTGTCCCCGACGATATGATAGCCCGTCTTCAACCGGCCGCTGGCCCCCCCCGCCGTCAGAATCGGCAAGCCGTCCACGGAGTGAATCCGGGCGTAGCTCTGGTCCGTGAACGCCATCACCAGGCTATGATCCAGCAAAGTGCCGTCGCCTTCCCGAATCGCATCCAACTCTTGAAGCAGCGCCGCGAAAAGCTGCATCGATTCCAGGTTGTACTGCGCCACCCGGGGCTGGTAGCCCAGCTTCGGGTCCACCCCCTCTTCGTGCGTGGATTGGTGAAAGCCCAGCGGATCCCCCGGCTTGAACATCTGGTTCTGCGGAGACGAAACGCTCAGATTAAACACCCGCGTCTGGTCCGTGGCCAGCGCGATCGCCCCCAGGCGCGCCATCAGCGGCGTCACCACCTCCAGGTTCGGCCAAGCGTTGTTGGCCACGATATCTTTCGACGGCGCTTCCGGAATCGAGACCTGCGCTTCGATCGTCGGGCGCTGCAGCTCCGCCTCCATCTGCAACTCGGTCTGGCGCACGGACGTGAAGTACTGATCCATGCGCGCGCGGTCTCCGCTACCCAGGTTCTGCATCACCCGGTGACGGTCTTCGGTCACCGCGGAAAGCACACTCTTCTGCAGCAGGATGCGCGGATCCGGCTTCCAGTCGCCCTTCGTCGGATCCTGAAATCCAGAACCGAAAAGCCGCAAATAAAGCGACAGCGGCGTAGCTTCCGCCGGCAGCGCATTCGCCCCGCCCAGGCTCGAATAGCTCTGCTTCGGGTCGCCGCTCGCCGACGCCGCCACCGATCGGAAACGAACGCCCTTCCCGATCACCTCAGCCACCTGCTGGTCAATCGTCTTGCTCTCAAACTCGCCTTGCTTGGCCGGCGCAATCCCGGTCGATGCCGCCGCTAGCCCCGACCAATGCTGGCCGTTCGGCCTGGAGTCAAGGGGCACCCGCAGCCCGCTGAACGCGTTCAATTTCTTGCGAAACGGTTCGAGCGGTTTCAACTGCACCGTCATCTCCCAATCCGTTCCCGCCTTCTTTGGAATCCAGAGCGAGTGCGTCAGCCCGCAGCCCCAGAAAAACGTGCCAAAGCGCGTCGGCAACGGCCGGCCGCCCGTCTGCGCCTGCCCTTTCGTGTTCAGAAAACAGTCCAGGAACGGCAATCCCATCACGGCCATCGCACCATGGCAGGTACCGCGGAGAAGAAATCGGCGATCAAGTTTCATAAGGTCGTCCTTATCATTGCATTGCTACCTCCCGGTAGGTTTCTGTGGCGGCATAGAATGACTCACTCATCGCCATACTACTCAGCAGCGCCCGCAGTCGAAATCCAGAACTCTGGAACGCCTTATAAGCGTCTGGAAATTCGTCGACCGTCCACTTTCGGTTGCTCCGGCCGTACGAATGAAGCCTCCGCGCCACGCAAGCCGGGTCCCGCGGATTATCATGCAGATACGTGCCCAGCCCCTGCGCCCCCGTGAAGCTCTTGCCCTGTATGGTCGCCGAGGCATCAATCGGCTCGCCGTTATCGGTCGTCCGATAGCCGCCGATGGTGTCGAAAGCTTCGAGCGAAAGCCCCAGTGGGTCACTGCGGTCGTGGCAGGCGGCGCACACCTTGTTGCCGGCGTGGGCCATCAACCGCTGGCGCAGCGTCTTGAGAGGATTGTTGGCATCGTTCACTTCCGCAAAAGTCACGTCGTTCGGCGGCTCGGGCGTCGGCGAGCAAAGCAGGATCTCCGCCAGCGCCACACCCCGCTTGGTCGGCGAGCTACGGCCGGGGTGCGAGAACATCGAAAGCATACTCACTTGCGTCAGAATCCCGCTCCGGCCGGACTCCTTCGGAAATTCGTACCGCGCCCAGTCACCAGTGAATGCGAACGGCACGCGGTACAGCACCGCCAGCCTGCGATCAAGATAGGTTTGCCGCGTCGTCATCAGGTCGCGGATGTCGCCGTTGTCCCGCAGCGCCAAACCGGTCACAGTGCGCAGCGTCTCCTCGCGTGCTGACTCCGCCATCCCCGAACCCCATTTCGGATAAAGCAGACTGTCTTTGGACACGGTGTCGAACGTGTCCAATTGCAGCATATCGTCGAAGAAGGCTCTCATCCCGGCCTCCAGCCGGGGCGAGGCCATCAACCGGTCCACTTGCTTCGCCAGCCCCACCGGCGTGTTCATCTCGCCGCCCTGCGCCGCCCGCAGCAGCTCCAAATCCGGTGTCGTGTTCCACAGCAGAAAGCTGAGCAGAGTGGCGCGGCTATGGGAATCCAACGTGCGGCCCTTGCCCTCACCGGCAGCAATAGCAACCTCCGATCGGAAGAGGAAGTCCGGTAACTGCAGCAGCATGGCCAAGCTGTAACGCAGGCCCGCATAGAAATCGTTCGTCTGTTCGGTGATGCGCCGCGCTAGGCCGGCTCGGTTATCGAGTTCCGCCCCGCTGAGCGGGCGGCGGAAAAGCAGCAGGCCATAATGACTGATGATTTTGCTGGAACAGGCATCATCATACGCCGTTGGGTTTTTCGGAGCGCACGGCAGCTTGGCGCGGTAGTTTTCGGCGGTGGCTTGACCGGCGATGTCATTCGCCATCTTGCTAAAAGACTCGAAGCCAACCGGAGTCACCGAAAGGGAGGAAGTGGAGACCGCCGCTAAACCGTTTGACCGTTTCGTCGGTTCAAACGAGCCGCGGACCTCGATCTCTTTGCCGAAGATATCGGCGATCGAGTTGCGGTATTCCTTCTCCGTGAGCCGGCGCAGGTTCACTACCTGGGAATCCGCCGACGGCGCGGCCACCGAGACCGCTCCGCCCCAAATCGCCAAAATCAAGCACAGGGACGCTCGAACCGATCTTTGCATAGGCAGGCACCGATATAATACACAATCGTTCGACCACCGGCAACCGATAGACTTCGGTCTGGTCATGCATCATTATTGAGGCGAATATCGATCTAGGCGCAATTAACTCTTCCCAAGGTAATGCCAGGCGATTCCGTTGTGCGCGAGTCCCTCAGATGTCCATGCTACGTTCATTAGAATGGTGCGCCGCTTACTCGTCAGCCTGCTCCTGGCCCTCCCCCTCAGCGCGCAATAGCCGGTCGCGCTCTCAATCGATGGACGCGTCCTCTGGACCATCTCCAGCCCGCGCGCCGGCTTCTCCGCCGCCGAACGCGTTGAGGATATTCGTTCCAGCATCGTCCGCGTCGCCAAAGACAACCGTCGCAGCCTCGACGATGTCCGTACCGTCGAAAGCGCACAGGCCGCACCGAGTCCGCTGTGCGCGATTTCCATTAAAACGCCGGTCGCCTCCGCGCCGAACTCTTCGCCGAACGCCGCCAACTCGTGCTCGACGCCGTCGTCCTTCTCCGCTTCACCCATCGCTCTCCAAACTCGAACGCGCCGCTTGGCCACCGTCTACCGCCTCTTTGAAAGGCCGCTTCTCCTCCTCCTCCGGCTGGTCCTCGGCCCCGCCTTCCTTACCATCCTCTCCGGCCTCGCCACCATGGGCATCTCCGCCGGCGTCGCCCCCCCAAGCCTGGGCTCTCCTCGCCATCTCGGTCTGCGCCGCCATCTGGGTCGCCAAACAACTCTCCGGCGCAATCCAATCGGGCGGACTGTCCGTCGACGGCTTCCATCGCGAATGGGCCGCGCCCACCTACCACCTCGTCAAGTTCCTCCTCTTCCTGTTTGGCCTCGTCGTCGCCTTCCCGTATCTGCCTGGAGGTGAATCTCCGGCGCTGAAGGGGGCCCCCTTCTTCATCGGAGTCCTCGTCACTCGCATCCGCACCATCAAGAATGTCGAAGTCATCCTCCCGAATAGTTCGGTGCTCGGCGGACACATTCTGAACTACAGCGCCCATACCCAAGCGCCTGGCCTCATCCTGCACTCGACCATCACCATCGGTTACAACATCCCCTGGCCCACCGTTCACGAACTCCTCATCCAATCCGCTCTCCGCACGAGCTCAATACCTCCTGAGCCTCGCCCCTTCGTCCTGCAAACCAGCCTCAACGATTCCCACATCAGCTATCAAATCAACGCTTACACCGCCGAAGTCAGCCGGATGGCCGAACTCCACAAGAACATTCAGGACGAGTTCAGCAGTGCCGGCGTCGAAATCATGTCGCCCATGTACCTCGCTGTCCGAGACGGCAACTCCGTCACCACCCCAGCCAACATCGTCTGAATTCGTATAATGACGAATAGCCCCGTAACGGAACCGTTTGCATGAAAAAAATCTCTATCCTCCTCTTTACCTTGGCGCTCGGAAGCGCTTGGTCCCAGCGCGTCACTGACCGTCGCACCGCCGAAATCCGCGGCGGCGGCGGCGACGGCAAATGCACCATCGAAGTAGAAGTCGACGACGTCGCCGAGGTTGAAATCTCCGGAACCAACGCCTCGATCCGCACGCTCAACGGCGCACCCGCCCGGTTCCGGCGGTTTGTGTGCAACCAGGAGATGCCCCTTCGCCCGAATGACTTCCGTTTCAAGGGCATCGATGGCCGGGGCCGGCAGGATCTAGTCCGCACGCCCGACAGCGGCGGGCGCGCCGTCATTCGCATCGAAGACAGCAAGGGTGGCAGTGAAGGCTATACCTTCGATATCTTCTGGCGCGGGGGCAGCGGCGGAGGCTTCAACGGCGGAGGGGGAGGTCGTTACGACAACGGCGGGAACAACGGCGGGAACAATGGCGGGAACAATGGCGGCGGTTGGAACAATGGAAGGCCCGGAAACAGCGGCGGCGGTTGGAACAACGGCGGCGGCAATCAAGGCGGCTGGAACAACGGCTGGGGCGACGGTGGCGGCTGGAACAACAACGGAGACTTCAACTTCAACGGCGGCCGCCGCGGTAGCGGCAGCTATCGTGACCGCGATGGCAACAACCGCCGACTCGACCAGGCCCGCGTCGTCATCAAGGGCAACGGCAGCATGACCGTCGAATTCCAAACCGACAGCGGCCGCATCATGTTTGGCGGCTCCGTACAACGTCGCCAAGGCCGCCGGATCTATTCCCGTGTCCGCGCCAGCGGCATGAGCGGCGAACTGGAAATGGAAATGGGTTCGCAGAACACCGTCAATCGCATCACCATCCGCGACATCGATCTCAACTGGTCCAACTAGTCAATCCCCGGCGGACCGATTCCGTACGGAACAGCTGGGTTTGCGGTGCGG
The DNA here is from genome assembly GCA_038220855.1 of Bryobacterales bacterium. Classification (GTDB taxonomy): domain Bacteria; phylum Acidobacteriota; class Terriglobia; order Bryobacterales; family Bryobacteraceae. Next base: position 7,191 of record JBBRIO010000086.1, read on the forward strand.
ACGCCCCGCAAATGGGCGACTTCCGGGATGTGGACCTGAGTAGAGCCGTGCTGTGGGGGACGGCTTTCCGCTCGTCAGAGTTGGAGGAGATAGGAGTGGCAGTGGGGGATTCGGACGGACCGCTTGAGGATCCAGCTCAGGTCATGGTGCTGGCTCGGTTGATGGAGTGCGGATCCGTTAAGGCTGCCCTTCGACTTGCCGCTTCAAGGCCGTTACTTCTTTGCGAATGGCACCGGGGGCGAACCTCTTGACGAGCCAACGTTTGACGCCGCTGGCTTTAAGCAGATCGATGCGGGAGCGGTTGAGGAAAACGAGATAGGTGCCGGGGTTGGCATCGACGAGGACGGTGATGCTGAGGGAGCCGTCGTAGTAGTGGCTGGCCCAGATCTGGCGAGTGGCCAGGACCGTGACGGCGGGACTCGCGTGGAAGGTGGTGGTGTGGCTGACGTTGACGAGCGACTTGAGGCCGAAGCCGTAGCGCTCTCGCGACCAATAAAAGAGATCGTCTTTTTCCGCGCTTTGCTGGATGCCGCGATAGTGCCAGAGGCGGTTGTAGAGCGCGGGGAACGCGGCTTTGACGTACGGCGAGGATTCGAGGAGGGAGCGGAAGGTGGCGCGGACGTCCAGTTCCTCGGGCTTGTCGTTGTACTTGGTGAGGGCGTCATCGCCTTGCTCGAGGTACTCGGTGACGTTGCGCAGGAGAATGCTACGTGCGAGGCCCTCCGCCTTTGCCGAGACGTCCCGCTGGCTCCAATCCAGTTGGGACTGCAACCGGGCGATGTTCTCGTTGCTGAATTTGAAGCCGCACTGGCCGGGCCTGCACTCCTTCAGCAGCTTCAATTGGTTGGCATCAATGACGAGGGTGGCGGCGTCTTCGGGCTGGGGCGGGACATGGAATCGGACGGCCTGTTCGACCAGTTCGCTGTACTTATAGTTTTCGACATTGCGGTACCAGCGGAGAAAGGTCTCCTTGGAAACCGAGAGGCGGATGGCGCCCATGATGGCGATGTCGGCATCTTCACCGGATTTGATGAGACGGCCGATGGGTTGGCCGCGGTCGAGGGTCTTAATGTCGTCAGGCGATAGGACGCAGCACTGATCGAGAACGGCGAACGGCTTGTCCTGCGGATGCGCGGCGGCGGCTAGTAGGATGATGGAGAAGAGTAGGCGAATCAAGCTATTTTTATCATCGCTGAAGCGGCCAGAGCCGTTCGACCCTGGCGGGTTGGTTGCACCGCTCGGCCCACCCGGGAGGGGTGGCTTTAAGATGGTCGTCGATGGCGTTTCGGCGGGCTCCGCGGGCGGGGAAGATGTCTACATTTGCGACGTCGCCGCAGCCAGCGACGCGGTGAAGAGGGGCAACTCCGAACAAATCGTGGCGGTTGGGGTTCATGCCGTGGGCGAGGAGGAGTTTGATGAGGGCGGGAGTTCGATGGGGAAGCGAACGGCAGGTTGGTTTACGATGCGCCAAATTGAGTCGGCGTTCAGTGTGTGTAATTGTGCGGCGATTGGCGGGTAAAGGTGTTGTTTGTTGGGCCGACGGGATTGTCGCTCAGGATGGGGGGCAGAATACGAGTGACGAACGCGGCGCGCGAGGGAACATAACTTCGTAACTAAAAGTCGGGCTCAGTACGTCTACAATGTAGGCTTCGCCGTAGCGCGGCTTGTGAGGAGATTGAGTGAAAACTTCCGAGGTTGTGCAAGCGTGGGGCAAGATTCTACGGGGGCAGCAGCCTTCGCTTTCGATTGAAATCACGAAAGAGTGTCCGCTGAAGTGTCCCGGTTGTTATGCCTATGACGATGGGCATTTAGGGGGCGGGACCACGCTGCGAAGCCTGACCGACCGCAAGGGGCAGGAACTGATTGACGGCGTGTTTGAGGTGGTGGACCGGCTGAAACCGCTGCATCTCTCCCTCGTCGGTGGGGACCCGCTCGTCCGATATCGGGAAGTCGAGACGATGGTACCGTTGCTCCTGAAACGGGGAATCCACGTGCAGATAGTAACGAGCGCGTTCCGAAAGATTGCAGCCGAGTGGGCGAATATGGAACATCTTTCGGTCGTCGTGTCGATTGATGGTTTGCAGCCGGATCATGACGTGCGACGGGCACCGGCGACCTATGACCGGATCCTCCAGAACATCGAAGGGCAGAACATCACAATCCACAGCACGATCACTGGGCAGATGATGAAACAGCCCGGCTATCTTGAGAAGTTTTTGCAGTTCTGGACGCCGCGGCCGGAGATCCGAAAAGTCTGGTTCAGCATGTTTACCCCCCAGATTGGGGATTCGATGCCGGAAATCCTGACTCGCGAGGAGCGGCTCCGCGCGATGAATGAACTGCTCGATCTGCGCGTTCGCTATCCGAAAGTGGATATGGCGAAGGGGTTGATTGAGCAGTTTGCGACGCCGCCGCATTCGCCGGAAGATTGCGTGTTTGCGCGGACGACGCAGGTGTTAACGGCGGACTTGAAGACGAAGGTAACTCCCTGCCAATACGGAGGGAAGCCGGACTGCGAGCAGTGCGGTTGCATTGCGACCATGGGTCTGGCCGCCGTGGCCGCCCATAAGTTGGGGGGCGTGGTGCCGGTGGGCCTCATCTTCCGGAGTTCGATTGCGATTGGGGAAACCTGGCGCAAATGGACGGAGGCGGAAGAGGTTCGGGAGCCGGAACCAGCCTTGAAGGTTCTGCAATAGGCGCTAAGAATAGGTCAGAGTGGCCGTCGCGACGGTATCCGACAAAGCGACGGCCCGGAGCCAATAGGCGTTGTAACCGGCCGGAAAACGGTGAAGAACCGGCTGGCCGGGAGCTACGGCAAAGGTCCGATAGGGCACCCAGTGGCCGCTACCTGTCAGGTCGACTTCGATGCGGACATCGACCTTCGCTTTGCCGTTCTGAGAGAGACGAAGTCGCTTCCCGTCGTAGCCGGTCATGAGGTAGGGATCGGAAGGGCTGTTTGCCTGGACCGCGGTATCGTGCCAAGGTCCGCCTTCCCCTTTGGGCTTGCCGAACCGCCAAAGGTCATCGGATGCGCCGAGCCAAAGGCGATGCTGGCCATCGGTGGTCGTGATGAACTCGCCAGCCGGCAGTTCCACCTGGGGCAGACCGGCGAGCACGGTAAGGCCGCGCCAGGAACAGAAGTCCTGGATCGGCAAATTATGCGTGCATACCGGCCGAACCATCGCGATACCGCCAGCGTTGTTGGACGGGATTTCGTAAAAAGTTCCGTGGGAGTGGAACAAATCGCGCTCGGTGGAGACCTCGCGAGCGATGCGCGAACCGGCGGGCGGCGCTGGACCTTTCGGCAAGCGCCACCGTTTGCCAGCTTCATCGACATAGACGACGGAGGCGGCGTCCACTTCGAGCACGGCGGCGGGGGCGGGAAGATTGTCGTTCATCCACGCGCGAAGCTTGTCGTCGGCCAGGGGCCGCGCGGCGAGGTTGGCGTCGACTTCGTAGAGGGCTTTCGGAGTGGCGAGCAGCAGCGTTCCGGTGCTGCCGTCGCGCGTCCAGAGCAGGGAACCGGGGGCAGTGGGGGCGGGCGCGGGAGGTGCCGCCGCGCGGTTATCAAGGGCGGCGTACTGGAAGAACGCCGTGCCTTTGACGCACGCCTGAAGCGCGGTCAGGCGGATCCACGCCCCGGTCTCGGTCGGCAGGAACGAATGGTAAACATAGCCACCCGCCGGAACGGTGAGTTGACGCAGCGGCGTCCAGGAGCCGTTGCCGGCCCGATCAACTTCGAGGCGGAAGGTGACCGGCGTCGCCGACTGGTGGGTGAGATGGAGCAGGCGCTGCGCGAATCCGCTAAAGAGAAAGGGCTCGGAAGGATGGTCAGCCGCGATATCATCGTTGACCCAGACGGCGCCGCGACCAATCGACGGGCCGAAGGTGTCGAGTTTTGAAGGGTTCAGGAACCAGAGGTTCGATTGGGACCGGCCGGGGCCGGGGATTTTTCCCTTGACGCGGCGGGTATTGAAGAACTCGTTTTTGGCCGTATCGTCGCAGCCGAGCACGAGGCGGTTGTTCCAGCGAGTGAAATCACCGACAACCCGGAGGTAGGTGGAGCGGGGGGCGATGCCGGCGGAGCGATTGGCGCGGAAAGTCTTCGGGAATCGCCAGAACATGCCGTGCATGGTCATGAGGAGGTCGGACTCGCCGATGTCGCGGATCCGGGGCCATTCGGTGTTCCAGCCGTGGGCACCGTCGTAGGTATGGGTAGCCTTGGGCAGGCGATAGGAGTGCCAGACGCCATTGTCGAGCAGCATAACCAGGACGGAGCGGTGGTCCCAGCCGATGGCCCAAATGGGGTCGCTGGCGGAATTCGAGTTGCCTTCGATGCCGCCCGGCCCGGTGACGTCGGTGAACTGGTTGCGGCGGACGACTCGCCAATCTTTTCCGTCCCACTCGGCGAGGCAGCCGGAGGGGATGTCGGGGGGAAGGTTCCCGCCACCGATTTCGCCGTTGTTCGAATAGACGACGCGGCCTTGGCCGGAGTAAAACCCTTTGCCGTGGTAACCGGGCAACAGGGGCCCGGCGATGTCTTTAGCGGCCTTACGGGCGAAAAGGGCGTTGCCGTCTTCGTACAGTTGCCGGACGGCGAGCGTTTGGACATCGACCTCGTAGAAGCCTTCTTCCATGGAGGCGAAATAGAGTTTGCCGGCCGGGTCCGTGAGGTGGCGGGCGTTCCCGGTGGGGCGGCCGTACATGGCGGAGAAGGGGATAGCGCGAACGCGGCGTTGGGTATCGATGGCGTAGGGGCCGATGAAGAGCTGATTGGATTCGCGGTGGATCATGCGATTGGCGGGCGTACCGCCGATGCTTTCGGGGCGAATGGTTTGGTTAAGCTGTTCGTCGATTTCGTAAAGGCGGTCGTCGGAGCCGGCGGGTTGATGGGGGGAGTAGGTGACGACCCAGAGGCGGCCGGCCCAGGGCACGACGGCGCCGGTGCCGCATTCGTTCTGGGAGTTGAACATGGCGAGGTGGGGATAGACGCCACTAATTTGGCGTCGCGCGGGGGCTTGGGCGAGCAGGGCGACGGAGGGGGAGAGAAGGAAAGCGCGACGATGCATACAAAGGGCATGCTAACAGGTATCCGCGATCCTGCTCTTCCGGCGAGAGCGCGCCAACCGAACAGAAGTTCCGGCCGTTGCCGCGAGTTTGCACTCGACGAGCCCCAACTATCCGCATTTGTTCAGGAACCGTTCAATTCTCCCCTCCAGGTTGCCAAGAGCCTTGATCTCGCATTCCCAGACGACCAGCACGGTCCAGCCGAGGGTCCGCGGCTTTCTCCGGTTCCGCCGGTCCCGCTTGCGATTGGCTGCCAGCTTCAGGCCCCAATATTCCTGGCGAGTGCCCGGCAACCGCCCTTCTCGGCAACCAGCGTGACCATGCCAGAAACAACCGTACACTTCAATGATCTTTCTCAGCCGAGGGAAAACCAGATCCGGCTTGCCCGGCAGGTCCTTCGCATGCAATCGGTACCGAAAACCCATCGCATGAGCCGTCCGGCGCTTGGTGTAGTCTGTCCATCAGAAGCGGGCAGGGACCGGAGCGGTCCACCAAATGATCAGAAACTCGCCCGCTCCGGTCTCCTTTGCCCGCGGTTCCTCAGAAGCGCACAGGCCGCGCCGGAGCGAGTCCGTTGTGCGCGGTTCCTCAGAAGAGGCACAAACCGCCTTCGAATGCTTTTCATCCCCAATTGCATCGCTCGATCTCCTCATTTGCGCGACGGTCAATA
>JBBRIO010000087.1:0-12926 GCA_038220855.1 Bryobacterales bacterium
CTACTCGTGACCCTGCAGCGCCGCCGTGCCCGCGTCGCCGACCTGATTGCCGCCTGCGTTGACGCCCGCGTTAATCCCTTTCCGCACTGGGGAGAATCTCATCACAAAGCATCCTGGCGGTAACTGGAGCCAGCAGGATCCCGTTCCGAAAGTGGCCAGATGCATCCCAAATCCGGCTCTCGCCCCGCCTACCCACCAGCGGCTCACCGGTTTCTGACCCGGGTCGAAAACCCATCCACGCCTCCTCCACCGCCACTCCCCGCAGCTCCGGCACCATCGCCTCGGCTGCCTCACGAATCTCCTGCACAGCCGCGGCGCGCACGGAGCGCTCAAACCCTGCCCGCTCCATATCCGCTCCCGCGATCGTCTCCCCCGTGCCCCGCTGCAGGACATAGAAATGCCCTTGCCGCACAATCCGCGGCAAGCTTCCCGGCACCAACGCGTACCGAATCAAATGCCCCTTCACCGGAAATCCGCCCGGCGCCCACGCCCCTGTCGCCCACACCACAGTCTCCTCCTTCGGCTCGCTCACCACCGCCTTCTCCCGGTATTCAACCCCCAACCCCTCGCCGGCGGCACGTAATGCCCCCACCACGTCCCGAGGATTCACCACGGCCTCGTCCGGGTACCACCATCGGCCCGATGCCAGCCGCTCCACCCGAATGCCCATCCTCCGCTGCGCGGCCACCCGTTGCTCCATCTCGTCGGCTTCCTCAGATATCTCCTCGGCTCCGCAGATCCGAAAATCGATCCGCCGTCCCGTAGTCGCCTCCAACTCCCGGACGAACCCCGGATACATCTTCAAACTATCGAGGCCCAACCGCCCCCAACGAGACTCGGCGGCAAACTCCCCGCCCGGTGCCAGCATCCCCGCCCCCGCCCAACTCGCCTCGCCTCCAATCCGCCCCTGGTCGTACACCGTCACCCGCGCCCCGCGTTGCGCCAGCCGCCAGGCCGCCGCACATCCAATGATCCCGCCACCGACCACCGCTATCTGCATCTCCTTCTATAATAAAGCCGCTACAATCGGATCATGCATCGCACCCTGCTCTACAACGACGAGCTGCGCGACTCCTCCGATCGCTTCCTCTCCCCCGGCCAAGTCGGCGTCCTCAACGGTTGGGGGGTCTTCTCCACCCTCCGCGTTCTCAACGGCGTCCTCTTCGCCTTCGAACGCCACTGGGCCCGCATCGTGCGCGACGCCGCGCGGATGCACGTTCCCCTGCCGGACTCCCCCGACGGGCTCTACCACAACTTGCTTCGACTGGTGGCTGCTAATGACGCGGGCAACTCCACCCTCCGGGTTGCCATCCTTCGCAACACCGGCGGCGCGTTCGACGCCCCGAACCAAACCCGTCCCTACGACATCATCGCCTTCACGAAGGACCTCGCCAATTGGGGACCCGGAGCTCGCCTGGCATGGAAGCCCGACGCCCGTCATGGTGCCAATGAGTTCTCCGGCGCCAAAATCACCGCGTGGTCTCAAAACCTCACTTGGTACGAGCAGTCTCGCCAACGCGGCTACGACGAGGTTGTGCTCCTTGATGAACACGGCCGGATCAGCGAATGCACCTCCGCCAACCTGTTCGCCATTTTCGGTGATACCGTCCTCACCCCCCCGCTCGACGCCGGTTGCCTGCCCGGTATTACCCGCGAACTTCTTCTCGAAACAATCGGTGTGCCCGGCGTGACGATCGCCGAACGACACATTCTGCCCTCCCAACTCGAACAGGCCGACGCGGTCTTCATGACCTCTTCCACCCGGGAACTCCACCCGGTGCTCGCCATCGAAGGACTCCAACTCCGCAACGGGCCATCCTGCTTACCAGCCCTCCAAGCGGCCTTCCATCAGCACATGGAGAACTACCACCCCCCTTGGCACTAGAGACTAGTACTACAGTTTTGACGCTCTAAGTATTTGGAGCAACAAAGGCCTGGGAATTTAGTAATATGACTGTAGGCAAGATGCTGATCACGTGTTCCCGTTGTGGATCCGAATCCGTGCGCACCTCTCGGTCGCGTTCCCTCACTGGCAAGGCTCTGAACTTGGTGGGGATCGCCGCGTTCCGGTGTCAGGGCTGTGATCATCGTTTCCGGGCGAGCATTTGGCGCCTTCGGCAGATGTTTTATGCCAAATGTACGCGGTGCCACCGGATGGATCTGTCGAAGTGGAACGCGGACCACTACAATCCCCCACTCGGCACCCGGATAGCCGTGGCATGTGGTGCCAAAGCCGTCCGCTGCGAATACTGTCGCCATAACTTCTGGAGCTACCGTCGCGTCAAGATGGTGTTCAGTCTGCTCAAGCGCTACGAACGCAGCCCGATCGTGTTTGAAAGCGCCGAAGACAACCTGCTGACGGAGCTACCGACGATCGAGACGCAGGATCATCCCATTGTCGGTGATGGCCCACAGTTGGCCGTCCGGCGCGGTCGCTAGCTTCACGTCCCGGGCGGTAGCGCGGTAGTCGACGTCGTGGTCGACAAACTTTCCGACGCTGTTTGTAGCGTCGATTGCTCCTTCGCGGATCACGACCCGGCTGGGCAGCTTGAGGCTGCGGAGGCCCGTCGGCTCGATTCCAGCGACCACGATCGACCGATTGGGCAGATAGGCGATGTCCCGCACGGCGTGCTCTTTTTGGCGATAGATCGGGATCATCTTGCCCGTCCGAAAGTCGATCCGGTCCACTTCGGCGGCCACCTCGAAAGTGTCGTCGAACCCGATCAGCGCTAGCGCAAAGCCCGACGGATCAATCAAGATGCGATTCACCATGCCGAAAATGGACGCCGTCGAAATCTTCCAGGTGTCGCCGCTATCGCGAGTTTCAGCCATCATCACCAGATTCGGCCAACTGCGCCGTTTGGCTTCGCGCTCCGGGTCCATCCAGGGGGGAAACAGGCTCCGGTCTTCGCGGCGAGGTGGGCGGCTCGTTCCGGCCACAATACCGAGTTTTCCCCCGAATCCGATCGTGTGGAACACGGCGTACTCAGCCTTGGCTTCAATCTCTTTGGTCACTGCCAAGGGCGTCCAAGTCTTTCCCCCATCCTTGGTCTCCCAGATGGACTTCGCGGTTCCTGCCGCAAAGCCCCGGGTGGGTGATTCAAAGTGAATCGCGAAAATTCCCTTCTGCCCGGAAACCTTTCGCCAGGTCCGCCCGGCTTCTTCGGTCAGCCAAACGCCCTTCTCGGTCGCCATCCAGCATGCCGAATCGTTGACGCAACTGATCGCCGCGGGCGTGTCCTTCAGCGGAACTTTTTCCCACCGCTTGCCCCCGTCCCCCGTCACCAGCGCCACTGGCTTCACCCTGCCGCTTTTTTCCGTCAGCGCGCCGATCGCGATGCCGCGCCGCTCGGAAGGGAACACGATCTGCACCAGAGTCAGTTCGGAATCCTTCTCATCGTGAAAGAAGGCTACGTTCCATTTATCCGCCGCTACGGCGGCAGTCACACTCAGCAAAAGCCCGATCAGAAAAGAGCGCCCTCGCATTATCCCCTCACTGCCGCTATCGTCCCCGCCAGCACGCTCTCGAGTGACACGGCTCGCTCAATCGTTGCCTTGTCCATCCGCGCCAACAAAAGCAGGCAGCCCACCTGCTCTCCAACGGTCGTCAACAGCTCCATTTCGTCTCCGGTATAGGCATGCGTCTCCCGGTGTTGTACGTTGATCACGCCCACCACTTTGCTCCGCGCCATGACCGGGGCTGAAAGGAAGGCCTCAAACGTATCGGCTTCCAACTCGGAAAATGTCTTGAATCGCGGGTCGCTATAGGCGTCCTGCGAAATCGCCAACAGCCGCCGTTCTCGCGCGACCCACCCGGTTAGCCCTTCGTTCAGGCTCAGCCGCACCCGGCCCAGGGCGTGTTCCGGCGCGGTGTTGGAAGCACACAAGACTAACTGCTTTTCCTCGAGCAAATACACGAGACACGAATCACAAACCGTAAACTCCTGAATCAGCCGCACAATCGAGTTCAGCACCTGCTGCAAAGTTGTTTCGCTTGCCATCAACCGGCTGATTCGCTGAAAGAGCCGCAACTGTTGCTCGGTGCGCGCCAGCCGCTGTTCCAAATCTTTCCACTTAGACACTGAACTGATTATCCTCTACAATCGGTAGCTACGGTCGATGGCTGCTCCTCCCGAAGAATATTTACGTTTCCATCACCGGCGCTATCAGTTCCTCCTCGATTCGATTCAGCGAGTCGTGCAGGCGCAAGACGGGTGCAGGCGGATTCTGGATGTTGGCCTGTCCCATCAAACCCTCCTCTTTCAGCAGTCCCTGCCCGATGTTACGGTCGATACGATTGGTTACTTCGATCACCGCTTTACCGGCCAGTTGCGCGGCCAGCACTTTAATTTCGACCTGAACCACGCCGCTGACCCCGCGGCCTGGCCGGTCGTTGGGCCGTACGATATTGTCGTGCTGGCGGAAGTCATCGAGCACCTTCATACCGCGCCGTCGCAGGTCCTCGCCTGCGTCGGCTCCTGGCTGCGGCCGGGCGGCTCGCTCGTGCTCCAAACGCCAAACCCCATTAGCCTCGGCAAGCGACTCGGCATGCTTCTAGGCCGTAGTCCGTTCGAGATCATCCGCGAAGACCCGACCAACCCGGGCCACTTTTGCGAATACACGCTCGCGGACCTCAAACTGCTCGCTCGCCAGAGTAGGTTCGACGTCACCGGCCTTTGGCTCCGCAACTACTTCGGACCCAGGAATTTCTTCTACAATTTAGCCTGCGCCCTCCTCCCCGGCCAACTTCACGATGGCATTACAATTACTCTACGGAAGCCCCATTTATGACCCGCCGGCAACTCCTCCACGCCCTCCCCCTCGTCGCTAGCGCCGCCCCACGCCGACCCCGCAACGTCATCTTTATCCTCGCCGACGATCTCGGTTGGCGCGATACCGGCGTCTACGGCAGCACACTCTGCGAAACGCCCAATATCGACCGCTTGGCCGCGCGCGGCATGCGCTTCACCCAAGCCTACGCGGCCTGCCCTCTCTGCTCCCCCACCCGCGCGAGCATTCTCACCGGTCAATGGCCCGCCCGTCTCGGCATCACCACCCCGAACGCCCATCTCCCGCAAGTAGTTCTGGAACAGAAGATCGTCGATTCCGCCCCGCCCACGCTGCGCGCCCTGCAAGCCAACACCAAAACCCGGCTCCACACGGACTATTTCACCCTCGCCGAAGCCTACCGCGAGGCCGGCTACGCAACCGCCCACTTCGGCAAATGGCACCTCGGCCGCACCCCCTACGACCCGATAAACCAGGGCTTCGACGTCGACCTGCCGCACACCCCCGGCCCCGGCCCCGGCGGCGGCTATCTCGGCCCGTGGGCCTTCTGGCCCGGCAAAGGCGCCGCCGGCGAACATATCGAAGACCGCATGGCCGCCGAGGCCGTCAGCTACATCGCCGCTCATAAAGAGAAGCCCTTCTATATGAGCTACTGGGCTTTCTCCGTCCATTCGCCCTGGCAAGCCAAAGCTAGCCTCATCGAAAAGTACCGCGGCCGCATGAAGCCCGATTCCCCGCAGAAGAACCCCCTCTACGCCGCCATGGTCGAAAGCCTCGATCAAGCTGTTGGCCGCCTAACCGACGCCGTAGACGCGGCCGGCCTCCGCGACAGTACGATCTTTGTATTTTTCTCCGACAACGGCGGGGTTCACTGGCCCCTGACGAAACCGGGTTTGATGTCGCCAGAGTTCGAAGGCATCCCCGCGACGAGCAATGCGCCCCTCCGCGGCGGCAAGGCGACGCTCTACGAAGGCGGCACCCGCGAACCGCTCATCATCGTGTGGCCCGGCCACACCAAGCCCGGCAGCGTCAGCACCCAGCTCGTGCAGAGCGTCGATTTCTATCCCACCCTGCTCGCCATGACCGGCCATAAGCCGCACCCCGGCCTCACCCTGGACGGCATAGACATCCGTCCCGCCCTCGCCGGGAAGCGGCTCCAGCGCGACACGCTCTACTGCCACTTCCCTCACTACACCCCCCTCACCGGCAACACCCCCGGCACCTGGGTGCGCCGAGGCGATTGGAAGCTTATCCGTTTCTATTGCGAAAACCCGGATCAGTCCGACAAGCTCGAACTCTACAATTTGGCCGAAGATATCGGCGAAACCAGGAATCTGGCCGATGCCGAACCCGCCCGCGTCCTGGAACTCAACGCGCTGATCGACAAGTTCTTACAGCAGACGAAGGCCGCCGTCCCTCGGCCCAACCCGGCCTACCGCGCCGCCCGCTAGCGGTGACCTGCTGTTTTCGGACCGTATCCATCGGACCCAAAGGGTGCCCCTCGACGATTTACTATTGAGACCTCTACACTGTCGTGGCCAAGCCTCCCAGCGGCAATCACTTCGCTTACAAATTTCGCCCCGACGGCACCTACGTCTTTACCGGCCTAACGCAAAGCGCCCTCTACAATTGCACCTCCTCAATGTTCGGCGAAGAGTCGGGTATGTACGAGCTCAACGCGGCCGGGTCGGCGGTCTTCAGCACTCGCGAGAAGTTACCCACCCCTCCCCACGACAAATTGACCAGCAACTCCGCGTTCGCGTCGAAGGCGCTCCGGCTCACTACCACGCTGCATTGCCGCGCAGGATGATGTCGATCTAGGGATGTCTGCTCATGAGGAAGGCCTTGCGCCCCTGGGGCGCGGATGCCGGCGCGATTCGCAGGCACCTGCGACGGGTCAACGCCTGGTTTCGCTGTGGTCAACTCTATCCGAGCACAGGTGGTCAATTTCCCGTCAGCGCCGAGGTCGGAGGTCGCACCCCACCCCAAGAAGAACCCCTTCCGCATGACGAACTCCTGCGCGACCTCATCGAACCGCGAAGTCCCGGGTAAGATGAACGAGCGCAGCTATCGGTTCGTGACCAATCGTAAGCAGGTCGAGCTAACCGCTGCCGAGCGCTCCGCCTCCACGTTCAACGCTAGGCACCCGAACTTATGGGTTAGTCAGTGAACACTTCGCGCAGAGTGCTTAACGTGGCGGTTAAGATCTTTGCCGACACCGCCCCCAGCTTCTTCGTCAGCCGGGCTTTGTCAACGGCCCGCATCTGATCCAACAGAATCAGGCCCCTTTCGCCACCATGCGCTACACCAATGCGAAATGGCGCCGGCTGACCTTTGGTTGTCATCGGAGCAACAATCACGGTCCGCAAATGATCGTGCATTTCGCCGGGAGACACTACAACGCACGGACGAGTCTTTCTGATCTCGCTGCCGACGGTGGAGTCGAGGTTGACAAGCCAGATCTCCCCCTGCATCACCACGCCAGATCCTCATCGTCCGCATTTCCAAACTCACCCATCACCAGTTCATCGTCCCGATTGGCGGCAATCTTCATGGCAGCCTCCGCCCAACCGGCGCGTACTTGGCGTGCCGGTCGGCGCAGCACCAGCGCATCACCTTCTATGGTCATCTCAGCGCCCGTCTCGCCGCTCAATCCCAATTGGATCAGCACTGGCTTGGGGATCACAACTCCTTGAGAGTTGCCTATCTGCCGGATGCTTAGCCGCATGGTCTTCATCGTAATAACAATGTTATTCCTGGAGAATCCGTGAGTCAAGTAGGAGAAATAAATATCGCCGCCGAAAGAATGCCACGAATCCCTTGACAGCCATCGACGCAAAGTCTATAAATGAGTATGCACTCACATATATACTTCGGGTACCCCGCCCTCGTCATCTACGGCCATCTGCTCGTCACTCTCGTCGCTCTCCCCCTCGTCCTGCTCGCCTACCGGCGAAAGTGGTCCCACTGGCTCCTCCTTCCCGCCCTGCTGCTCTCCCTCTGGTCCCTCGCCTCCTTCGCCCTCATCCGCTTCGGCCTCGACCTCAATGGCCGCGCCTCCCTCCCCACCAACTCCTTCCTCGCCTCCGGGTCCGGCCGGGTCCTCGACATGGGTGCCGGCTCCGGCCGTTCCGCCATCATGGTCCTCGAAGCTCGCCCGCGGGCCACCCTAGTCGCGCTCGATCTTTTCGGCGACGAGTACGATAACCACTTCGGCTCTGCCGGCCCCGCGCAGGACTCCTTACAACTCGGCAAAGCTCGGCTCCTCTCTAACTTCCGCGCCGCCGAAGTCGAGTCCCGCGCGACGATACAAGCCGGCGACATGCGCCAAATGCCCCTCGAATCCGGCGGCTTCGACGCCATCGTCAGCTCCTACGCCATCGACCATCTCAACAGCAAGGGTATTCAGCAATCCCTCGCCGAAGCCAACCGCGTCCTCAAGCCGAACGGCGAATTCCTCCTGATGGTTGTCTCGAAGGATATCTGGATGCAGCTCACCTGGGGCCCTGTCTTCTTCCACGGCGGCGCCCGTCCGGCCACTCGCTGGACGCAACTGTTGAACGAAGCCAACTTCAACATCCTGGAGCAAGGGGCCGTGCCGGCGACGCTCTATTTCCTCGGCCGCAAGCGCTGACCGCCCGCGCGGTGCCACCATAGGGGAAGCCCATGGCCCGCACTAAACGCCTCTCCGATGAAGCCCTGCTCGCCATCGCCCGCGAAGTCTTCCTGGAAGCGGGCTTCACCGCTTCCACCAAGTCCATCGCCCGCCGCGCCGGGGTCTCCGAAGGGGTTCTCTTCCAGCGCTTCCCGACCAAGGCCGAGCTCTTCTTCTCGGCCATGATCCCGCCGCCCGCGGACCTCACCGGCCTCTTCCGCCAGCCCCACGCCGACGGCTTCCAGGCCTTCTCCGCCGTCACCATGGGCCTCCTCGAGTACTTCCGGCAGACCATGCCGGTGCTCACCGTCTTAATGTCCCACCCGTCCTTCCAGTTCGAAGACTTTGCCAGCAAGCATCCCGACTCCCCCATGGTCACCCTCCGCCGGGACATCGGTCATTTCATGGTCGGGCAAATCCAAACCGGACGGATGGGAAACGTCCACCCCGGGGCCGCGTCTCTCATCGCCTGGTCCACCGCCCACACGATCGCCTTCTTCGAACATCTGGGCGCCCACGGCGGCAAGTTCGACGCGGGCATGATTCAAGCAACGCTCGAATGCGCCTGGAAAGGCTTGGCGCCGGGCCGGCCTTGATCCGCTCCCCAATCTCTTATAAGCTTGGCCTCGACTATGGCCATCGGCAGACGCAGCTTCCTCAGTGCCGCAGCAGCGGCGGCGATCCCAGACCGCCCCAACATCCTCTACATCATGACCGACCAGCAACACGCCGGCATGATGAGCTGTACGGGAAATCCATGGCTGAAGACGCCCCATTTGGACGCCCTCGCCGCCTCCGGAGTCCGCTTCGAACTCGCCTATTCCGGTAACCCCGTCTGTGTCCCCGCCCGGACGTCTATGATGACCGGCCGCTATCCCAGCCACTTCGGCATCCGCGGCAATAACGCCCCCACGCTGCCGGACTCCGTCCTGCCCACCGCCTTGGGACACGTCTTCCGCGCCGGCGGCTATCGAACCGCCTTCGGCGGCAAGACGCATTGGCCCAAGCCGATGACCGCCGAGAGTATCGGCTTCGAATACATCACCCGGGACGAACGGGACCAGTTAGCCACCGAGTGTGTCCGCTTCCTCAAAGCGAAAGCCACACGTGATAAGCCTTTCCTGCTCGTCGCTTCCTTCATCAATCCGCACGATATCTGCTACATGGCGATCGACGCCCATTCGAAGGCCGAAGGCCTGCCCACTGCCCTTGCCAAGTCGATCGTCGAGCGCGAATACGTCGCCGCGGCCTCTCGCCTGCCGGCGGGGGGCGTGTGTCCTCCGCTGCCCGCTAACCACGCCGCCACCGCAGGCGAACCCGCCGCGCTCACCCGGCTGACCGGATTCCGCAAGTACGTTCGCGCGCATTGGACCGCCGAAGAGTGGAGGCTCCACCGCTGGACTTATTGCCGGCTGACGGAAGGGGTCGATACCGAAATCGGGCGCGTCCTGGCGGCATTGAAGGAAACCGGACTCGATAAGACCACCGTCGTCGTATTCGCCAGCGACCACGGCGACATGGACTCCGCCCATGGCTTTGAGCATAAAAGCCTGCCTTATGAGGAGTCGGCCCGTGTGCCGTTTATGGTGTCCTGGCCGGGCCGGGTGCCGCGCGGTAAAGTCGATCGGAAGCATCTCATCGGCTCCACCATCGACCTGTTTCCGACACTCTGTGATTTCGCGGGGATTCCCGCGCCGGCCGGGCTCCCCGGCCGCACTGTCCGCGCCTTAGCCGAGAAGGGATCCGCCCCCGGTTGGCGGACGGACCTGGTCGTCGAATGCGGCGATTCGCGGACCTTGCGCAGTGCCCGCTACAAGTACTCCATCTGGGCCGGGCCGGGGACGCGGGAGATGTTGATCGACATGGAAAAGGATCCCGGCGAAATGCGGAATCTGGCGAGCGATCCGCGTATGGCCGCGGTGGTGGCCGAACACCGCGCGCGGCTTCGCGACGAGATTACCCGCCGCGAAGACCACTATGGCCGGGAGCTGTTGGCCGGGCTGGATGGTTAGAAGCGGGCAGGGACCGGAGCGGTCCACCAAACCATCAGAAACTCGCACGCTCTGGTCTCCGTTGCCCGCGGTTCCTCTAAAGCGCACAGGCCGCGAAGGCGCGGCACCAAGGGGCGAGGAACTCGCCCATCCCGCCGTGCCGGAGCGTGTCCGTTGTGCGCGAGTTCCTCTAAAGCTCGAGAAAAACGGCCCACGGATCTTCGATCCAGGCTAACCTGGCGGATCTGGAATGGAAAGCCGGCGGCATATTCGCTTTGCAAGCAAGTCCGCGATCTCGACATGGCGAGGAAGGACCTCAGCATGACCAGTCTGTGGGTTGTCCCGAAGGGAATGCTCCTTTCCTTCTCGCCGTATCACGCAGCCGTGGCGTCGGAGGTGGCGGAGCAAGGTGTCGCGCTTCATCCAACTACAACGAGTTCTTGCTTGGCCTCGGGGGAAACGGATCGCAGCGACTCTTCCCGCCGGTGTTCGAGAATGAGGGAAATTGCCTCCCGGAGATTCGCAAGACATTCGTCTCGCGTCGCGCCCTGCCCATTCGCACCCGGAACCTCAGCGCAGTAGGCAATGTGCCAAGGGCCGTCCTGCTCCACGACCGCTGTAAACTCGTTGCGCATAATACCCACAGTCTACCGCCGTGAACTGCCGTTGCGCCGATAGAACCCGCGAAACGGCGCAGGGGGCAGAAGATTGGTACGAGCCCAGCCGCCGCACCAAAGCGGGCCGTTCAAGTCGCCGCCCCGGACCGGCGCCGTGCCAAACAAGGTTGACGACCCTATGCCATATAGTTCTGAAAGTGACACCTGCCCCGTGCCGAAACGTGTCCGCTGTGCGCGTGGTCCTCAAAAGCGCACAGGCCCCGAGGGCGCGGCACCAAAGGGCGACGAACCGGCCCATCCCGCCGTGCCGAAACGTGTCCGTCGGGCGCGCGGTCCTCAAAAAAATAGCCGCAACGAGAACTGCATCTGGCGCGGCAGCCGCGCCGAAATGAACTCCCCAAACCGGGCGTTCACCTGCCGGCCCTGCGCGTCAAACCGGGTGGCCGTATCGAAAGCACTGAACTGGGTATGGTTAAAGAAATTGTAGTTTTCCCAACGAATCTGCAGCTTCAGCGATTCGCGGATCACGAAATTCTTAAACACCGCCACGTCCCAGTTGTTGATGCCCGGCCCTCGCATCGTGTACCGCGCGGAGTTGCCGATCGTCCCGATGGGAGGCGGCCGGAAAGCGTCCGTATTAAAGTTCCGGCTGAAAGTCCGGTCGCCTTTCGGAATCACCGCATCGGCCACAATATTTACCCGGGCACCCTGGGAAGCCGAGCCCGTCACGTCGGTGGCCGCGACGAAATTCAGCCCGGCCGTCGCCGGAGCCCCGCTCACAAAACTCGTCAACCCGGAAACCTGCCAGCCGCCCAACGTCTGCTTCGCAATTCCGGCCTTGGCCCACTGCGGCGTCGGAATATCGTAGTTGTAGTTGATCTTGGCGACATGGGTCCGGTCAAAGTCCGACAGACCGTAGTTCCAAACCCGCACCGGCACGAGGGCGCTCACCGTCACCAGATCGCTGCTGTTGTAGTCCATCGATTTCGACCACGTCCACGACCCGCCAAACTGCAGGCCCCGGGCAAAACGGCGGTTCGCGCTCACTTGCAGCGAGTGATAGTTCGAAGACGCCGCCCACTCCCGCTGCAAAACGTCGTTATAGCCCACGATGCCCCGCAAAAACGACGACGGCAGCGGGACCCGCGTATTGGTCGGGTCCGCATTTTGCGGCAGAAAGTTGGCCCCCAGCGCAATCGGGCTTAGGTTGCGCTGCCACAACAAATGGCGGCCGAGCGACATCACATAGCCTACATCGACCACCGTCCCCCAGCCCAGGTTCTGCTGAATCGAAAGACTCCCGTTCATCACGTTGGGGATCTTGGAGGCACCGTCCACCCCGATGATGTCCTGGGGGAAAACGAACCCCGGGGTCGCCGCCGCATCCCGCAGATTGCCGAAGTTGATCAACGGCGTCGACACGAGCGGCGGCTGCCCGCCCAGCAGACGCAGCAACTGGAAGTCGCCGATGTTGCTGAACATACCGAAGCCGCCGCGGATGGCCGTCTTCGCGTTGCCGAACAAGTCCCAAGCAAACCCTATGCGCGGATTGTATTGGATGCCCGCGTTCTCGGTCAGGCCGCGCGGGTAAGAAGAATCGGTGCCCAGCACGAGCCCATTGGCGATGTTGCCGGAACCGGGGGCAATCGCGCCGACCAGCGCCTGTGGATACACTTCGCCGGTGATCGGATGGACCCCCACCCGGCGCCCGCCCACCAGCGCCGGCCGGATCAACTGCACCATCTTCGATCGGTCAAACCGGCCCGGCACGAAGCCCGAGATCCGGCCCTCGCCCTCGTACTGCGGAATGATATTGGCAAACCGCAGTCCGAGCTCGATCGTCAACCGGCGGTTCACCTTCCAGCTGTCTTGCAG
>JBBRIO010000088.1:0-12900 GCA_038220855.1 Bryobacterales bacterium
CGCGGGCAGAGGTTGAGCTGCTTAACGACGCCATCGCCGTAGCCCTTGAGTTCCCGCTGATAGGCGTTCGCGCTTGTCAGTAAGCCCGACACACTCGACGTGAACCCGCTCACGGTGATCTCGCAAGCACTGGTCAAAGTCACGCTCGAGAACGTGTCCTGCCCGATGCCACCGAGATAGGTGGTGTACGACAAAGCCGTACCCGCCGGCGCATTCGGAAGAATCCTGGCCACGAAACCGTCATAGGTCCCGCCATTCGTCCGCTGAACCGATTCGCCCCGCAGCGGGAAATCGGTCGATGCCGTATATCCCACCACAAACACTTCGTTCTGCGCATTCACCGCCAACGCCTGCGCCACATCGCCACCGGACCCACCCAGCAAGGTCGAGTACAAAATCGGCTCCGGCACCGCCGCATCCAGCCGCACCCGCATCACAAAGGCATCGCCACGTCCCGCACCCGCAGCCTGCGCCGATCCCGACGTCGTCGGAAAATCATTCGACAACGAGTAGCCCGTCACCACCAACGCGCCCGTCGTATCGAGCGCAATCGCCGTCGGCACGTCGTTATCCGCGCCGCCCCACAAAGTCGAATAGATCGAGGCATTCTGCGCCGGATCAATCCGCACCAGGAACAAGTCCGTCACGCCCCGAAACGCCCGCTGCGGCGCATTCGGACTCACAGGGAAACCCTGCGACCCCGTATAGCCCGCCACATAAATCAAGCCCTGCGCATCGGCCGTCACCGCCGTCGCCGCGTCCGCCTGTTCGCCGCCCAGCCGCGTGCCGTATACCAACGTCTCCGAAGCCGTGCCGCGATTCATATCCAGCACCGCTACCCAAGCATCCCAACTCCCCACCTGACCGCCCTGGAACGCATTACTCGTCGTCGGAAACGTCCCCGAATTCGTGTAGCCCGCCACATACACCCGACCACTGCGCACCGCCAAGGAATTGCACCCGTCCGACCGGCTCCCGCCTAGCAACGTGGAGTAGATCAAGCCGCCATCGCCACCAATTCGCGGATCCAGCTTCAATACAAACGCATCGCGATCGCCACCGGGCGCACCCTGAAAAGCCGCGCCCGCCAGCGGAAAATTCGTCGACGTCGTCACGCCGCACACATAAACAAACTCCCCGTCCACCGCCAGCGCCGTCGGCTCATCCAGGCCATCGCCGCCAATATAGGTCGCATAGGTCAACGCCTCTTCCCCTGACCGCCGCGGGTCAATCCGCACCAGGAAAATCTCGCGCCCGCCACCCGACGTATTCCGAAACGCGTCGCCCGCCAATGGGAAACTGTCCGCGCTCGTATAGCCCGTCATCCAAATGTTGCCGCGGCTATCCACCGCCGACGCAATCACCGTGTCGAACAAATCGGTCCCCAAATAGGACCCATACCGCACCGGGCTTTGCGCCGCGCTCTGGGTAATCGCGCCCGCCGCGCACATCAGAAGAATAAGGACATTTTTCAGCATGGAGACTTCCCTCTATTCTAGCGGGGCGAGATCATCGAAAGCGAATCCACCGGTAAGGCCGTCCGCGGGAATCGTGTCGCGTAAGCCTCTAAGTACTTGAGTCCAGCACCCGTGTTGTAAATCACGATCCTCTCGGACGGCTTCAAGAAACCAGAATTTAACAAATGTTGACATGCCGCGACGCACGCCGCACCCTCCGGCGCCACGAACATGCCCTCCTGTTTCGCCAACTCAATGCCCCAATCGAGCGACTCTTCATCGGTCACCGCGATCGCCGTCCCCCCGCTTTGCCGCACCGCTTTCAGCACCAAAAAGTCGCCAAGCGGCTTCGGCACCCGCAGGCCGCTCGACACGGTAGTGGCGTTCTGCCAGAATTCACTCCGCTCCGTCCCTTGTTCAAACGCCCGCACAATCGGCTGACAACCCGTCGCCTGCACCGCGATCATCTTCGGCCGGCGCGCCCCAATCCAGCCCATTTGCTCCATCTCCTCGAACGCCTTCCACATCCCAATCATCCCCACGCCGCCGCCGGTCGGGTAAAAGATCACATCCGGCAAAGTCCAGCCCATCTGCTCGGCCAACTCATAGCCCATGGTCTTCTTGCCTTCAATCCGATAAGGCTCCTTCAGCGTGCTCACGTCGAACCAACCCTCAGCATCCTTCCGCTCGCCCACAATCCGCCCGCAATCACTGATGAGCCCGTTCACCAAAGTCACATGGGCGCCGAAAGCCTTGCATTCCAGGTAGTTCGCCTGCGGCACGTCCTGCGGCATGAAGATATGCGCTTCCATGCCCGCTGCCGCCGCATAAGCCGCCATCGCGCTCGCCGCGTTCCCCGCCGAAGGAATCGCCACCTTCTTCACGCCCAATTCCTTGCACATCGAAATCGCGCAAGACAATCCCCGCGCCTTAAAGCTGCCGGTAGGATTGATCCCCTCGTCCTTCACCCACAGCTGTTCGCAACCCAAGGTCTTCGCCAACCGCGGCGTCCGCACCAACGGCGACCACCCCTCGCCCAAAGACACGATATTGGCCGGATTCTTCACCGGCAACACCGGCGCATACCGCCACATACTCCGCGGACCATCCGCAATCCACTCCCGGTTCCAACTCTCCCGCGCCTTCGCCAGGTCATACCGCACCAGCAGCGGCCAACCCTCCCCACTCAAGTTATGAAGCTTCCCCGCCTCATACCGGGTCCCCGTATAGGAGCATTCCAAGTGATCCACAATCGTCATCGGCTTCTAGGATACAGTACCCTCAGCCCGCCGAGGACCCCTTAGATGTGATGATATGGCAGCCGCTGCGCATCGCTAAAACAGAAACCCCAAACCAAAGAGCAGCTGACGTCACAAGCGTGCAAACGTCACAGTATGATCGTCATTCGGATTTGGTCCATTTCTTCACTCCCAATACCTCTTTCAAACCCGGATGAATCCGGTAATTTAATGCCCCCTCATTGAACTGGGATCGAACATCTTTGTACTTCCAAATATATTCAGATCCCCCAAACCCGCCTCCGCCCGGAGCATAGTAACCCACAAGCGAGAACTCAAACAATGCCATCAAGATAGAGGATGGATTCGTATCATCTCTCAAAACTGTTCGCCGACTTTCGCACCCAGCACGAAAGTCCTCAAGCGTAAACTGCAAACTCTCCATTGACTTGAGAATCTCGAGATATGTTCGATAATTAGGGTAATGCTTTGGAACCTCATCATCAAGCTCGCTCAGGAGGTAAGCTGAGTACTCATTTCGCGCAACTTGAACATCTCGGTTGCTAAACTTACTACGCTCAACCAAGCCAAGCTCCCGTTGAAACACTTTTAGCACTTCATTGCAAAATTTAATCATGTCTCGAAATCGGAGAAATGTCCGATCAAGCATGTGTTGATACTTATTTTGCCTGCCAGGCATCTGTTCCATCTCATCAAACACCTCGCTCCAAGCATCACTTTCAGGAATCGAGAGAACCTGCGCAAATCTCTTCTCCATCAATTGTTTGAGGGTTCGCGTGGTTCTAGGTGTATCCCACTCGATACGACAAGAGAAGTTCTCCGTAAGCTTATTTTTATCTTCAAAGCTGAGGGCTTGATAAATATCGTCTCTAAGAAATACTAGGACTGAAAGACGTTTCCCAGCATCTCGCGCCTTAACATTCATTTCACGCGCAGCCAGTAACAAGCCGATCAACCGGCTCTTGTAATTCGCAGAATTATCAAATTCAAGATCAAGCTGATCAAAACACACGTAGTAGTCAAACTCTGGATTCAAGCTATCGACGACGGCTCTGAGCAGATTGCGATTTACTTCTTGAACGATAGTCGGAAGCTCCGACATTGGGACACCTTCGACGCCTACTTTGATCGGCCACGAAATCTCAAAAGAAGATTTGAATCGAAGTATGCGTATTGGCGAAAACATCTGCGCCATGTCGGGGTTCCTAGAACCATAGCTATCCACAAGAAATTTCTCCACCTTCGCCAAAGCTTCTTGAGCGTCGTCGCTCCAAGGCTGGGAATGATCTTGATTAAGCAGCATCTTGGACAGCGTTAGCAATATCAGGTATCGCCAACTCTGTAAGTATCGCTGCGCCTCAGGAACACCAAGTTCGCCCTGCTTGTCATGTAGCTGCCAGGGATAGTCACTAAAGTCGTGGCCAAAGGAAAACGCATCGAAACGCTTTTCCTGCATCAACTTCTTGTAGATGGCAGTTTTACCGCTACCTTTTCTTCCTAGGACGAGAAATTTATTGTGAGACTTCGCGGCCAAATAAGCCTCATGATCTTCAAAGCACGCCTCAAGTAGCTTATCCGCGTCCGCATCTACGCCGCCAAACGAATCTACCTGCGATAAATACATAAGATCTCTTCCCTATTTCTACAGGATGCGGCTTGTGTTCGTAATTCTGCATTAATGTCGACCACTGTCCCCATCATGCTCTTTCTCGACGAAGCGTCTAAGTGCACCCATGGAACACGATTTGCAATTCGCTAGCACTGCGGTGAAACCACTTTTGCCCATCAACGTCTAGAGGATTAGCCGGAACTAGGCAACGAAATCCATTAACCAATTCATAGTCACGACAATCCTCCGCATCTTCACCATGCAAAGATCGAGTCAACCGATCAGAACGCTATTTCTAAGCCAATCTACCCAAATAAATCCGCCACAATCTTCCCCTTCACCAACTCCCGCGGCTGATTCAAATGATTCCGAATCTCCATATCCGGATCCACCCCCAGCGCGTAGTAAATCGTCGCCAGCAAGTCATTCGGGTGCACCGGCTTCTCTTTCGGCGACGACGCCGTCGCATCGCTCTCGCCATACTGCACGCCCCGCGCAATCCCCGCCCCCGCCACCACCGCGCTGTAGCAATAAGGCCAATGATCGCGCCCATCCGGAGCATTCGAGTTCCCCGAAGTCGACACGCCAATCTTCGGCGATCGCCCGAACTCCCCAATCGCCACCACCATCGTCTCCTTCAACATTCCGCGCTGATCCATATCTTCGAGTAACGCGGACAACGAACGATCCAACTTCGGGCAATGCAAATTCTTCAAAGGCCCAAAGTTGGCCGCATGGGTATCCCAAGCCGTCGTCTCCGGGTCGCCATTGGCTACCGAAGGCCAATTCACCTGCACAAACTTCGTCCCCGCCTCAATCAACCGCCGCGCCATCAAAGTACTCTGCCCGAAAGTATGCATCCCATACCGCTCGCGCATCGTATTTTTCTCCTTCGTTAAATCGAAAGCATCCCGAGCCTTGCCGGAAAGCACTAAGTCATAAGCCTTCCCGTAATACTCGTCAATCGCATAAGAATCGAGCGCCTTCTCCAAATCGGGCATCGACTGATTAATCCCCTTCAGCAACGCAAACCGGTTTTTCAAGCGATCCGCCGGCACGTCCTTGCGCAAGGACAAATCATCCAACTGAATGGGCCGCACCGGATCCTGATACATCCGATAAGGATCATAGGCCTTACCCAAAAATCCCGCTGCCCCGCCCTTCCCGATAATGCCGCTTTCTTGCAAAGGCCGCGGTAACTCCACAAACGGCAGCACCGGCTCCGTCATCGGCTTCATCTTCGAGATATGGCTCCCAATATTTGGGAAATCCGCCCCATTCGGCGGCTCCAGCTGACCCGACGGCGACACCTTATCCGGCGGATAACCCGTCAACATCTGATAAATCGCCGCCGTATGATTGAACAACCCGTTCGGCGTATAACTCATCGACCGAATCAGCGTCGCCTTATCCAAAGCCTGCGCCATCATCGGCATATGCTCGCTAATGTGCGTGCCCTTGATCTTCGTCGGGATCGGCTTAAACTCACCGCGAATGTTCGACGCCGCATCCGGCTTCGGATCCCAAATATCGATATGCGACGGCCCGCCCTGCAGAAAGATCATAATTACGGACTTCGCCTGGCCAAAGCCACGCGCCCCCGCATACTTCTTCGCCGCGGCCGATTCATTCGCCGCCGACGCCTTCTGCGCCAGAAACTCCGGCAGACCCAGGCCCATCAAACCAATGGACCCAATCCGCATCAGCTCCCGCCGCGAAACACCATCACAGTTCCGTACCGCACGCCCAGGAATCGACAGCATATCTTTCTCCTACCAGCTATACAAAAACGCTTTGCTATTCAGTAACGCCCACAGTAAGTCCTGCGCCCGACCAGCGCGCGGACCACCTGCCAGATAAGCCAGCCCGCTCTCCGCCTCTGCCTTCGAAGGCAGGCGACTCAGCGAAGCCAGATACAATTCTTCCACCACCGCCGCATCCGGCCGGCCACTCAGCACTAACCTCGCCACTCGCCCCTTCGGATCGGCCACGGCGTCGGAAATCGTCGCACCGTTCACTAAGTTCAAAGCCTGCGGCAAACTCAACTCCGTCCGCCGCTCACATTCGCAAGCCGTCTCCCGCGTAGGCCGTCCGAAGAGATCCAAGAAACCTTCCTTGCCCACATGCGGATCCGGCAACTGCGTCGCCGCCGTATCATCCGGCACCTCCGGGAAATTCGGACGTGCCCCGGTCGCCTGCGCCACCGCATCCATCAAAGATTCCGCGCCCAACCGCCGCGGCATCGCATGCGAGAAATTGGTCACGTCCGTCGCATTCCATTCGTTCGTCGTGATCGAAGCTTGATAAGCCCGCGAATTCACGATCGTCCGCATCAAGTACCGTAAATCGAAGTTATGCGCCACAAAGTCCTTGGTCAAAGCATCCAGCAACGCCGCATTCACCGGCGGATTCGACGCTCGAATATCATCCACCGGATCGATAATGCCCCGCCCTAAGAAGTAACTCCACACCCGGTTCGCGGCGGACTTCGCAAACATCGGATTCTCCCGCGACGTCAACCAATTCGCAAAAGCCTCCCGCCGCTTCCTCGCATCGAAATCATGCGCCGGCAAAGGCGGCGCACCCACCGAAGCCACCAAATACTTGGGTGCCATCACCCGCCCGTCCTTGGGATGTTTCATCTCAAAATCGGCGCGCTGGTTATAGATAATCTCTTCACCCACTTCGTAACCCGGGCGCACACCCACGCCCGAGAAGAACGCCGACATCTCGAAATACTGATTCTGCGTCCACTTCTCAAACGGATGATCATGGCACTGCGCACACACCATGCGCGTCCCCATAAACACCTGCGTGGTCTTCTCCATGGTCGCTTTCGCGTCACGCGTCGTCCGGTAATAATTCGCTTCCGGCGACTCATAACTTGACCCGCTCGAAGTAATCAGTTCCCGCACCCAGGCGTCATAAGGCTTATTTGCTGCCAAGCTCTCGCGAATCCACTCCCGGAACCCGTAAGTCCCCTTCTCGCCCAAGAACTTCCGGCTCGATTGCAACAGATCGCTCCATTTCATCGTCCATTGGTCAACAAAAGCCGGCTTCGCCATCAACTTATCGATCATCTTCGATCGCTTCAGCTTATTCGGCGTTACATCGACCAGAAACGCCCGCACCTCCTCCGGCGCCGGCAACTGCCCCGTCAAATCGAGCGACACCCGCCGCAAGAACGCCGCATCGTCGACCAGCCCGGACGGCTGCACTTTCATCTTCTGTAACTTCGCATCGATCAGCTGATCGATATAGTTATGTTGCGCGAGCGGCTTCCACACAAAGCCAGGTTTCGGATTCAGCACCGCCACCGGAATCGTCGCGTACTTGCCCTCATAGCGGAGCAACAGCGTCGCCTCGCCCATTCGCTCGCCGGCCACCGTCGCGTTCGCCGCATCGACCCGCGCCACATCCGGAGTATTCGATTCAATCGTCGCCTCACGAGTCACTTCCCGCGTCGTCCCATCCGGATAAGTCGCCGTCACCTTCAGCGCCAGCTTCTCCCCGGGTTTGGCCATGGCGATATCTGTCGGCTCTACGGCCAACGTTGCGACTTTGTCCTTTGCCGGATCGCCAAAAGGCACGCCCTGCGCAATCCAATTAAAGATCGTCTTGTAGTAAGTGGTGCTCGTCTCGAATCTCAAGCCACCCCCGTGCGGAATCTCCTGCGTCGGCTTGGCTAACATGAGACTCTTGCCCGGCTCTGCCCGATTGAACCGCCGCCCCGATAAGTCATATAGCAACGCCTCATAGTCAAATTGCGGATCGTACCCACGCAAAGACAACTTAAAGCCGTTCTTCCCCTTCGCCGCGCCATGGCAAGGGCCAGAAGTGCACCCCGCCTTGTTCAAAATCGGCGCGACATCCTTCAAGTAACTTACCGGTGGCTCGGCCGCAAACAACCCCGCCACCAACACACTACTGACCGCTAGGTACTTCACTCGTCGGAACCTCCTTCACTTCAACTTGGATCGGCCGCGCCACAATCTCTTCGCCCATCAAACGCCCCACCACATACACATCATACTTCGTGGGGGTTGTACTCTTCGTCGTCGTAATCATAAACGTCCCCGTCGACTTATCCTTGGCATCCGCCTTAAAGTCCACCGCCCGGGTATCCGCCGCATCGATCATTTCCACAGATAAATTGGCCGGCCAATCCGTATTCCCGCGGCGCGACTTCCATTGATACCGGAACACAAACTCCTCACCCTCAGCCTTCATCCGCCGCTCCGCCAAACTAACTTCCAGCGACGCCGACGGTGCCGACGTCGTCGCCATCGGCAAGCCCTCAAATAGTCCAGGTGCCATCACGCCACGCTGCCGATCCACCACGCCTTGCGACGTCGCGCCAGCCACGTTCACCAGCATGCCCAAGCCCCGGGCCGAACGCGTAACCTTCGCCCCGCTCGGCAAAACAGCCTCGGCCATTACCTTTATCTCCGTCAACGATAACGCCACGCCGGGCTCAGCAGTAAGTACCGCCACCCCGCGTCGGCTCGTCGTGCGCGGCAAACCCGTCACCGCATCGACCATCTCCTCCGGAATCCATCCTCCCTCCGCCCGCACGCCCTTCGGCAAATCCGGAAACGTCACCTGCACCGCCCCGTTATAACCGCGCCGTTCCAAAATTAAAGGCACCGCCACGCTTCCCCCGACCGGTACATTCACTTGTGGCGTATTTACCGTCACCGAATACTCGTAAGGCGCCACTCGGGTAATCAACCGATAGCCAAACCCTGGGCCACCCCTCTCCGCCAAATCCTCCACCGACACGGCTAATTCACTAACTCCCTCCGGCACCACAAAGCGCAAATAAGGATCGCCCGATGTCCGCGATTCAAATTGCACCGTGTTTACGCCCAATAACACGGAGCTATCCCCTGCCGAAGCCAATCGCTTCCCCTTCGTATCCCGCACCGTGATCACTCCCATAATTCGCGAAGTCCCTAATTCTCGCGCCTGCATTTCGAGCATCAGCACTTGGCCTGGAGTTACGGCCAGTGCATAACGGTCGATCTCCCCGGTCTTACTCAAACGCCCATTCATCACCGAGGGAACCGCCAACCGTCCGGCAGCCTCATCCAACTCTGGCTCTTCCCCCACCGCCAGCGGCAAAGGCAAAGTCACCGCATCCGGCACATTCACCCGCCCGATTCGTCCCGTCAGATCCGCCACCACCGAAACGCCCGATATCATCACCGGCGTCTTGCTTCCGCGCCGCCCACCCAAAGGAAACATCTCCGTGGGGTAACCGAACTGCCCTGCCTTCAACCGGTAGAAATTCGCCCCTTGCGTACTAAACCGAGCATCATGCACTTCCACGTAGTAATATCCAGCCGCCGGAAAAGTGACTTCGAGCCGAGCGTCCAACCCCACTAATAACGCATCCTCGCTCCGGGCCAGCAACTTACCCTGCCCATCCGTCACCCGAATCACTGGATCAATCGCCGACCCACACCGCCGCGCTTCTACTTCAAATACCCGTTTCTCACCGGCCTTCGCCGAAATCCGAAACAGATCCCGCTCTGCCCCGCGCAACGTCCCATTTACCGTAACATTCGTTGCCGGCAAGGGCTGCGCCGTCTCCATCGTGTCGTTGCGATTTGGCAAACTCCCCGGCTCACTCTCCTCTTCCGTCATCTCGGGAAACGCACCCACCGTAAACATCTGTACATTGGAAATACCATCCGGCGTCTCCACTCGAATCGGATACACGCCGACGGGAATCTCGCCCTTGGGCTCCACTAAGAACACCGCCGCCCGGCCATCCATTTGCCCCCGCTCCAAAGCGAGCGCAGTAAATGTCGCCGACAAACCGGAATGCACCTTCGCCCCGCCGCCAAGATCGCGGCCCAAGATCGCCAGCTTGAAAGGCCGGCCCTTCTGCGCTGCGCGTGGCTGCAATTCATTAATCAGCGGCGGACCCGCCACTAACAATACCGGCAGTAACCCCAATAAGAATCTCATTGCCCAACTCCCCCTGTCGACATCGGTACCGGCACAAATTCATGCACTAATTTCCCAGTGGCAGTATCATAAAGCCGCACCTGCCCATCGAATCCCGCCGCCGCCACCCGCTGACTATCCGGCGAAAACGTCACCGAATAGATCCCCGCCGCATGACCCGTCAACGCCCACCGCAACTCCCCACTCTCCGCATCATACACATTTACCTCCGGCGCCGCCCCCGCCACCGCAATCAATTTCCCATCCCTTGACCAATCCAAGGCCATAATCGGCCCGTTCTGGCGGCCCAACTTACGCACCAAAGTCGTATCATCGGCAATCTTCATATTCTTCGGACGATCCATTAGATACACATAGGGAATTCGCTCTTCCCCTCCCAGTACCACCACATCCCGCGAAGGATGCCGCGCCACCGCCGTCAATTCCCCGCGCAGTAAATTCACATTCTCCAGGAAACGCCCCGTCTCCGCGTCCACTAACTTCGCCGCCCGATCCCGCCCTACACTCACTAACCGCTTCGAATTCACCCCAAACACCGTCGACAAAACCCAATTCTCATGGTTGCCGATCTTATAAATTTCCTCGCCCGACTTCGCATCGAAGACGTGCACCGTATTGTCCGCGCAACCCACCGCAATCCGCGAGCCATCCGGCGCCAACGATGCCCCGAAAACCGTATCCGTCGTCAACTTCATCGCCCGCAATGGCTTGGCCGTTGCTACATCCCACACCTGCACTTCGCCAAACCGCGCCGGAGTTCCCCCGCCCGCCACCAGCGTCTTCCCGTCCTGCGAAAATGCCAACGACAACAGCCGCTCGGCCTCCCCCGGCAACCGCGCTACTAACCCGCTTCCATCAGCCCGATGCAGCAGCACCTCGCCGTTCCCCGCCACCGCCAATAATTTCCCATCCGGCGAATAGCGCAACGCCGTAATCACGGGCGCCTGCGTATAAAAGGCAGGCTTACTCTGCGACAGCTCCAACGCCGGCGAATCATCCTTCGCCCCAGCCATAATCCATTCCCGAATCAAATCGATCTGATCCTTCGGCAGCGCCGACCCACCCAGCGGCATCTGCGGCAATATTGTCGCCACCAGATACTTCACCGTCAGACTCGCCTCCGCATCGCCCGCCACAAACGCCAGCCCACGCTTCCCGCCCGTCTTGAACGCCGAATAAGTTGTCACGTCCAGCCCGCTGCTAGCGCCCCCCGGGCGATGGCAGCCAGAGCATTGCTTCTGCAGTATGGGCCGAATGTCGCGATGAAAACTCGGCGCGGCCAAAGCCATCCCCGGAAGGGCCATCAGGATCACAACACGTGAAAGTCGCATAGTTCGGTGCGGTAATTATATCGCTTCGGCTCCAGCGTGAATACGGTACTCTCGTTCACCAGCTACTTTCTCCGGCAAAGTCTCTGATACAATGAAAGGGTGACTCGACGAAGCTTTTACCTCTCGGGCCTCTCCACTGGCGGTGCCGTTTTCGCGTACGCCGGTCTCATCGAAAAGTGGCGTATTGAAGTCACCCAAACTGCCATCGCAATGCCCGGTCTCCACCGCCCGCTCAAACTCGCCCACCTCTCTGACCTCCACCTCGGCCGGGCCATCTCACTCCACCACCTGCACTACGTCGTCGACCTCGCCCTCGCCCAAAAGCCCGACCTTATCTGTCTCACCGGCGACTACGTCGACTACCCTGACATAGGCTACGACCCGGCTTTTAAAGACGTCTTCCGCCGCCTTTCGAACGCCGCACCCACCTTCGCCACTCTCGGCAATCACGATGGCTCTCATCATCACCCCCAACCTGGCGAAATCGATCACACAATCATGAGATCTCGCCTCTCGGCCGGAGCTGTTCATCTCCTGCACAACGAATCCACCCAGTTTGAAAGCTTGAATCTCGTCGGTGTCGGCGACCTTTGGTCCTGGGAGGTCGAGCCCGAGCGCGCCTTCGCTCAAGCCCCCCGCACCGGCCCCACCATCCTCCTCAACCACAATCCCGACGCCAAAGAGTCTCTGCTGCACTACCCCTGGCACCTCATGTTGGCTGGCCATACCCACGGCAACCAGATCTATCTCCCCTTCCTCGGCCGCCACCCCTGGGCCGTCGTCCAGGACCCTCGCTTCATCGCCGGCCACTACCAGTGGGAAAATCGTCAGTTACACATCAACCGCGGCATCGGTGGACTCTCCGGCATCCGCTTTAACTCCCGCCCCGAAGTCAGCCTCCTACACCTGCAACCGGCCTAAGTCAAAATCTCGCGGATCACTTGGCCATTCACATCGGTCAGTCGGAAATAGCGGCCGCTATAAAAGTAAGTCAATTTGGTGTGGTCTAAACCCAGTAAGTGCAACAGCGTCGCATTCAGGTCATGCGGATGCACCGGCTTATCGACTGCCTGAAACCCAAAGTCATCCGTCGCGCCGTATACCGTCCCGCCTTTAATCCCGCCGCCCGCCAATAAGATCGTAAAGCCCAATGAGTTATGGTCCCGCCCCGCGTGCAGCTTAATGGTCGAACTATTCTGCACCGCCGGTGTCCGGCCAAACTCCGTGCCTACCACCAACAAAGTATCTTCGAACAATCCTCGCAGCTT
>JBBRIO010000089.1:0-12891 GCA_038220855.1 Bryobacterales bacterium
CCGACGCAGCGGAACCATTTGATGGCGTTGGCGCATGAGGGAAAGCTGTACGTGGTGGGGGGGCGGTTTGACGGGGGCTTTCAGAGCATTGCGGCGGACACGGTGGAGATTTTCGATCCGAAGACGGGGCTATGGTCCAAGGGGGCGACGCTGCCGAAGGCGCGGGGCGGGCTGAACGGGGTTTCGGCGAATGGCTGCATGCACTTCTTTGGGGGCGAATTTGCGACCGGGGTGCATCCGGACCATGACGTTTATAACCCGAAGACCGACCGGTGGACGAGCTTGCCGAACATGCCGCAGCCGGTGCATGGGGTGACGGGGTTGCACTTTCAGGATGGGCTGATTTACCTGCCGGGCGGGGGAATCATGCAGGGCGGATCGTCGGGGACGCGCCTGCATCAGGTCTATCGGCCCAACCTAAGCTGCCCATAAGGCGCGGCTTTCTGTTATATTGAACACGGTTCAATGACAATTCGAAGCCGCCGTGAAGCAAATCGGGAGTCCCTCCGTCGGGAAATTCTGGATGCCGCTCGTCCTCTGTTTGTTCGAGACGGCTTCCAGGCCACTTCGATCCGTGGAATTGCGGAGAAGGCCGGTTGCTCGACGGGGATTCTGTACCACTATTTTGCGGACAAACAGGCGATTGTGGCCGAGTTAGTCAGCGAGACGTTCATCGTCCTCCGCGCCCGGCTGAACGCCATTCGCGAAGATCGCTCGCCGATCCATGACCGCTTGCGGCGGAGTTTGCATGCCTACATTGCGTTTGGACTGGAAAATCCTCATCATTACTCGCTGCTGTTTCTGAAGACCGACGGTTGGGACGCGGACGAGCGGATCCTGAACGCGTTTCGTAAAGATGGTCACACGACGTTCGCGTGCTTGCTGGCCCTGGTGACGGAAGCGATTGAGGCGGGGGAGGTCCGGCCGGCGATCCAGGATCCGGAGGAATTGGCGCAGTCGCTGTTCGTCTCGATCCACGGGTTAGTTTCGGCGCAGATCAGTATCCGTAGCTTTCCTTGGATCGAGCAGGGGCGGCTCATCGAACGACAGGTGGATATCCTACTGGCCGGCATTAGAAGACATTAATCTTTCCTTTGTTGAACAGTGTTCGACTTTTCGATTATAGTTCAAAATGTGAACTATATTGCTTGGCAAATGCTGACTGGCGACAAGGCCAAATACCTGGGTCTGATCTTCGCGATCGCTTTTTCGACTTTTCTGATGTCGCATCAGGTGTCGATTTTTTGCGGCCTGATGAACCGGACCGCGTCTCAGATCAACGACGTGCATGACGCTTCGATTTGGGTGATGGACGCGAAGACCCAATATGTGGATGAGGTGAAGGCGCTGACGGACCAGGATCTTTACCGGATTCGGGGGGTGGAGGGGGTGGAATGGGCGGTGCCGCTGTTTAAGGGGACCTCCCGAGCGAAGGGGGCGGATGGGAAATTTCGGGGAGTGATCCTGATGGGTTTGGACGATTCCTCCCTGGTGGGGTTGCCGCGGAGCATTCGGCTGGGTGACGCGAAGGCGCTGCGGGATCCGGAGACGATGGCGCTGGACGAGACCGGCTACCGGTTTTTCTTTCCGGGGGAGCCGTATGCGTTGGGGCGGACGCTGGATTTGAACGATCGGACGTTGAAGATTGTGGCGATTGTGAATTCGTCGGCGCCGTTTGTGAATTTGCCGGTGGTGTATACGAAGTACACGCAGGCGGTGCAGTTAGTGGGGCGGGAACGGAACCAGCTTTCTTTCGTGCTGGCGCGGTCGGCCCAGGGCTTCAACGATGAGGACGTGGCCCGGAGAATTGGCGCCGGGACAGGTTTGAAGGCGGTAACGGGGGAGGCGTTCGGGTGGGAGACAATTTGGTATTACATCAAAAACACAGGGATTCCGATCAACTTTGGGATTACGGTGGTGATTGCGCTGGTGGTGGGGACGGTGGTGGCGGGGCAGACGTTTTATCTGTTTACGGTGGAGAATTTGAAGCAGTTTGGGGCGCTGAAGGCGATCGGGGTGAGTGATTGGAGGATTGTGCGGATGATTTTGATGCAGGCGTTGATTGTAGGGGCGGTGGGATACGGGTTAGGCATCGCGATGACCGCGACCTTTTTTGCGGCGACGGCGGACAACCTGGATTTGCGGGGGTTTCGCATGCTGCCGCAAATTATGGTGGGGACGGCGGGCGCGGTGTTTTTGATTGTTTTCCTGGCGAGCGCGATTAGCGTTCGGCGGGTGATTGTGTTGGAACCGGCCGTGGTGTTTCGAGGTTAATGATGACGCAATCCGCAGTACTTTGCCGGCAAGTGGTGAAGACGTTTGGAGCGGGGGAAGACGCCGTGAAGGTGCTTCGCGGGGTGGATTTTAACGTCCCGGTGGGGGAGATGACGTTTTTGGTGGGGCCATCGGGGTGCGCAAGACGACGCTGTTGAGCGTGATTGCGGGGTTGCTGAACCCGTCGAGCGGCTCGCTGGCCGTGCTGGGGACGGAGATGGCGGAGGTGAAGGGGGCGCGGGCGGTGGAGTTTCGCCGGAAGAACTTGGGTTTTGTGTTTCAGCAGTTTAATTTGCTGCCGGCGTTGACGGCGGCGGAGAACGCGGCGGTGCCGCTGTTGGCGGCGGGTTGGAAGCGGAAGACGGCCGTCGAGAAAGGCGCGGCGCTGCTGGACGAGTTGGGGCTGGGCCACCGGGCGAAGGCGTTGCCGAATACGCTTTCCGGCGGGCAGCAGCAGCGGGTGGCGTTTGCCCGGGCGCTGATTCATGAACCGAAATTGATTGTTTGCGACGAGCCGACGTCGGCGTTGGACGCCGAGACGGGCCACTACGTGATGGAGCTGCTACGGAAGATAGCGGTGCGTCCGGAGCGGGCGGTGCTGGTCGTTACCCATGACAACCGTATTTTCCCTTTTGCTGACCGGATTGCGCATATGAACGACGGTCTGGTGGAAAGGGTGGAAAGCTCAACTGGAGGAACTCACTAATGCTTGTTCGATTTGGAATGCCCGTTTTGGCGTTGTTCGCCCTTATTTTTGCCATCTATTCGACGAACCACGCGCTGCCGCAAGTTGTGCGAGCGGAGCCGACGAACGCGCCGCCGGTGGCGGCGTTTGAGAATCAGGTGGGCGCGGTGGGGCTGGTGGAGGCGGCCAGCGAGAACATTGGGGTGAGCCTGCCGGTGCCCGGATTGGTGACGCGGGTGGCCGTGCGCGCCGGGGATGCGGTGCGGGCGGGCCAACTGCTTTTTTCGTTGGACGACCGGGATCTGCGGGCGGAGTTGACGCTGCGGCAGTCGGCGGTAGCCCTGGCGCAATCGAAGCTAGCGAAGCTGGAAGCGTCTCCACGGCCGGAGGAGATTCCGCCGGCGCAGAGCCGGATTGACGAGGCGAAGGCGCAGCTTGAGGATACTAATGTGCAGTTGCGGACGATGGAGTCGGTGAAGGACCCGAGGGCGATTCGGCAGGAGGACTTGCTGCGGCGGCGCCGGGCGGCGGAATCGGCGGCGGCCCGGGTGCGGCAGGCCGAAGCGAGTATGCGGCTGTTGCTGGCCGGCACTTGGAAGCCGGATCTTGAGGTTGCGCGGGCCGAGTTGCGACAGGCGGAGGCGCAGATGGCGCGGACGGAGACGGACTTGGGGCGGCTGCTGGTGACGGCGCCGATTGCGGGGAAAATCTTGCAATGCAAGGTTCGTCCGGGGGAGTATGCGCCGGCGGGAGTATTGGCTCAGCCGTTGATTTTGTTGGGCCAGGTGGACCAGTTGCATATTCGGGCGGATATCGACGAAAAAGATGCGTGGCGGTTTGCACCTGGTTCGGCGGCATCGGCGTCGGTGCGCGGGAATGCGAAGGTGAAGTATGCGCTGCAGTTTGTCCGGGTGGAACCGTTCGTGATTCCGAAGAAGAATTTGACGGGTGAATCGACCGAACGCGTAGATACTCGGGTATTACAGGTCATTTATGCGTTGCCCAAGGCGACTGAGTTATACCCCGGCCAGCAGATGGATCTTTCGATTCGCGCGAAAGAGGAGGCGCACTAAGATGCTGATTGCTACGCTGCTCTTGGCGGCCTCCACGTGGTGGACGGCTTATGGCGATCCGGAATTGAATGCCTTAGTGGAGAAGGTGATCGCCAGGAATATCGACTTACAGACGGCGGCGCAACGGATTGCGGAAGCGAGGGCGGTTAGTGGAGAGTCGCGGAGTAAGTTGCTGCCGACTGTGAACGCGACCGCTTCGGCGCAGACGCTCCGCGGAGGGTTTGCGCAGGGCATTGCGCGGATCCCGCAGGGCGGGAACGCGGGCGGGAGTTTTGTTGCCCCGTTTGAGACTGCGATTCTGCAGGGCGGGATGGATATGAAATGGGAGCTGGACCTGTTTGGGGGCAATCGGGCGGGCCGGGCAGCGGCGTTGGCTGACGTTTCGGCGCGCGAGCAAAGCCGGGAGGATTTGGCGATTACCGTGGCGGCGGAGGCGGCGCGATACTATGTCGAGCTGCGAGGGGTGGAGGAGCGGTTGGCGATTACACGGCGGAACTTGACCGCGCAGAAGGACTTACTGGCCTTGACCGAGGATCGGACCCGTGCGGGGTTGGCTTCGCAGTTAGATGTGGAGCGGCAGATGACGCTGCTTTCGATCACCGAGGCGACGGTTCCCCCGCTGGAGGCCGAGCGCGAGGCGCATCTCCACCGCTTGGCGGTGTTGGTCGACGATCAGGCGTATCGTCCGGGCGACCGGCAGAATCTGACGGCTCCCAGCGTGGAGGGGACGTTTCCGGGGGAGTTATTGCAGCGGCGCCCGGACGTGCGGGAGGCTGAAGCGAGGCTGACGGCGGCACTTGCGAGACTGAAGCAGGCGCGGACCGATCGGTACCCCAAGATCACGTTAAATGGTTTGTTGGGACGGCAGGGAACGTCGTTTTCAACGTTGTCTTTCGGGGGCGGGAATTTCTTCAACTTAGGGCCGCAGGTGCAGCTGCCGCTCTTTAACGGCGGTCGAATTGAATCCAACATTGCGGCGAATGATGCCCGGGTGGAGCAGGAGCGGTTAGCGTATCGGAAAGAGATCTTGTCTGCTTTCGAGGAGAGTGCAAATGCGCTCTCGGCGGCGCGCCGGCAGCAGGAGCGGGAGGGAAAGTTAGCAGCCGCGCTGGGTTCGGCGCGGCGGTCGTTAGAGTTGGCGGCGGACCTGCAGAAGGCAGGGTTGAGCGACTTCCTGACCGTACTGGATGCCGAGCGGGTGGCGCTGGACGCCGAGTATCAAACCGCGGCGGCGCGGACGTTGTATTTGGTGGAAACGGTGGCTTTGTATAAGGCGCTGGCGGGGGGTTGGCCGCAGTAGATCTATGCTGGGTAGATGCAGCGATTCCTGGTGGTTTTCGCCCTTTTTCTCGCTTGGGTTTCGGTGGTCCCGGCCGCCGTTGTCAACCTGAAGGAGTTTTTCGACCGGTTCACGAAAGAATGGGTGAAAGCCGAACCCGAGTTAGCCACGCGAACGCAGTATCTGTCGGGCGCGGAGCAGGACCGATTGGACGGCCAGTTGAGCGGGTTCTCCGCGGCGGCCCGGCGCAAGCGGACGGAGTTGGCCCGCCGCGGCCTGGCCGAACTGCGACGCTTCGACCAGAAGCGGATGACGCCGTCCGAACGGGTCTCGGCGAGGGTTTGTTTGCGGAATACGCATACGCTCGCTTGCCTGCGGTAGACGAGCGACTGTTAGACTCGATGCATGGCAATCCCCGGGTCTGGATTGGTGGCTTCGCTCCCGAAGACGGTCTGGATAGAGTTAACTTCTAAGTGCCCGTTTGACTGTATATTCTGTACGAGGAAGCAGGAGCGGGGCAACGGGCAACATATGAGTTTCCCTTTGTATGAGTCGCTGGTAAACCAATTAGAGCGGCCGGAGGTGATTCGGCTGAATTACTCGGGGGAATCGATCCACTATCCGCAACTGGCGGCGGCGATTCGGCTGGCGAGGGGGACGGGGGCGACGACGGAGCTGGTTTCGGCGTTGGGCTCAGCGACGGAGGCGGCGGTGGAGGGGTTGGTGGACGCTGGATTGCATCGGCTGTCGGTGTCGATCCATTCGATG
Source organism: Bryobacterales bacterium (assembly GCA_038220855.1). Classification (GTDB taxonomy): domain Bacteria; phylum Acidobacteriota; class Terriglobia; order Bryobacterales; family Bryobacteraceae. Next base: position 6,080 of record JBBRIO010000089.1, read on the forward strand.
GATGAGGCCCAGTTTCGAAGGATCTACGGGTGGGGCGAGTTGGGTGACCTGCGGAATCGGGTGGCTCACTTGTTGGGGTACAAGGCGAGGCGGGGGAGCCGGTACCCGGAATTGGACGTGGCGTTTGTGGCGATGGAGCAGAACCTGGGTGAGTTGGAGCGGGTAGTGGGGTATGCGGATTCGTTGGGCGTAACGCAGGTTTCGATTCATCCGGTGATTGAGCGGGGGGCGGGGCCGCGGCGATTTCCGGACGAGGTGGACGAGGAGGGCAGATTGCGCGGTGGGTTCGAAGCGCGGGTGCGGGTGGAGGCGGAGCGGGTGGCCGGGCAGAGGAAGCACGTGGCGATTTCGGTGGCTCGGCCGGTGAAGCCCCGGGGAGTTGAGGAAGACCGGACGATCACTACGTGCGAACAGAATCCGTGGGACACGATGCATGTGTTGGCGAATGGAAGCGTGGTGGTTTGCGAGGTGCAAGATCGGACGGAAATGGGGAACCTCCAACATCAGACCCTGGCGGAGGTTTGGAACGGACCGGCGTATGAGGCGTTTCGACGCCGGTATTTGGATGGGTCGCATCCGGTGTGTCAGGGGTGCCCTTGGCGGCGGAGTGTGCCGGTTACGGCGGGGCGGAATGCAATGGTGCGCGGCTGGCATCCGCAGAATGGGGAGACGGTGGAGTGGTCCGAGGCGAGCGCGGCGATGGCGGTGGGCAGGGACACGGGGGCGGTGGGGATGCGGTTGACGGGTCTGCTGCCGCCGGGCTTGAGCGGCGAGAACTCACTTTCGATTCGGCAGGGAGCGGAGAACGTCTTTCGGGTGGTGAACGGGACGGAGGGGATGCTGGCGTTCGAAGCGGCTGTGCCGCTGGCCGAGTTGACGCAGTTCGAAGTTGAGCAGCGCTTTTGCCCGGCGGAGCGGGGAGAGGGGGGCGATATCCGGAATTTGGGCTTTGCGTTGACGGGGCTTCGGCTCGAATACGGGGCCGAACGTAAGGAAGCTGTAAGGCGGCTGTTGGATCGGTTGGAGTGGGCCGAAGGTTGGCACAGATGGCGATGGGCGAGGCCGGCGGCGAAGGGGGGGAGCGGAATATCAGTGGTGGTGCCATCGCGCGATACGCCGGATATATTGGGCGCGACGTTGCGCGGCGCGGCGGCCGCGTTGGCGCGGGTGGAGGAAGCCGGCGAGTTAGTGGTGGTGGTGAGCGGAGCGGAGGAGGCGGGGTATGCCGGGTTGCGGAGAGAGTTCCCAAAGGCGCGGTGGCTTTTTCGAGCGGCGGCGTTGGACTATGGAGCGGCGATAGCGGTAGGGCTGGGCGAGGCGCGGTACGGATGGGTGTACTTGTTGAATAGCGACATGGCGCTTCAGGATGCCGCTTTGGTGGAGGTGATGGCGTTGCGGCGGGACGATGTCTTCGCGATCGGTTCGCGAATTCGGATGGAAGACGGGAGCGGGACGGAGAGTAATTGGACGGATTTGCGGTATTTGGACAATGACGCCGCGGAGCTGGTAGAACGGGATCCGGAGGGCTTGGAGGGCCCGCACGGATGTTTGTATGTGGGGGGAGGGTCGGGACTGTTCCGGGCATCGCTGTTACGGCGGTGGGCGCGGCGGACCCGGGTTTACGCGCCCTTTTATTGGGAGGACGTAGAGTGGGGAGCGCTGGCTTGGCGGCATGGCTACCGGTGTGTTTTTTGCCCGGCGTCGGAGGCGGTTCACGGGAGGCGGCAGACGATTTCCCGGTACTACTCGGAGGCGGAGGTGACGCGGGTCTTCGAGAGAAATCGGATGTTGTTTCATCTGCGGAATTTAGGAGGAGTACGGCGGTTGGAGGAACGGCTACGCGCGATGGATGCGCGAAGCTGGGGGGAGATCTATCAGCGGGGTTGGCCGTGGGCGACGATGTTGGCGCGGCGGGAGGGTCCGTTGTTGGACGAGTGGAATTGTGAAAGGCTATGAGTCATGCGGCGACGGGAACTGTTGGCAGGGATAGCGATGATGGCTGGATGCGGCCGGGGACCGGAGCCGCGGCCGAATATTTTGCTCGTCATTTCGGATGATCAGTCCTGGCGGGATGCGGGGGCGTACGGAGCGATGCACGTGGCGACGCCAGCGTTTGACCGGGTCGCGCGGGAGGGGATGCTATTCAAGCATTCGTTTTCGGCGAGCCCTTCCTGCACCCCGGCACGAAGCGCGGTGTTGATGGGCCGTCCCGTTTGGCAGCAGGGGGAAGCGGGCGTTTTGTACGGGGCGATGCCGCCAGCGATTCCGCTGTATCCGCACTTGCTGGAGGACGCGGGGTACGCGACGGGGTACACGGGAAAGGGCTGGGCACCGGGGAATTGGAAGGCGCTGGGGGCGACGCGGAACCCATGCGGGAAGGAGTACAACAGCAAGCGCCATACGGAGCCGGTGAGACCGGGGATAGAGCCGAGCGACTACTCCGAGAACTTTCGGCAGTTTTTGGGAGAGAAGGCCAAGGGCACGCCGTTCTGCTTCTGGTTGGGGTCGAAGGAGCCGCACCGAGTTTACGACCAGGGGAGCGGGATGCGGCTGGGCAAGAAGCTGGAAGACGCGCAGGTGCCGGAGTTTTTGCCGGACACGCCGGAGGTGCGATCGGACTTGCTCGACTACTATCTGGAGATCGAGTGGTACGACGCCCAGTTGGGAAAGACGCTGCGGATATTGGAGGAGACGGGGGAGTTAGAGAATACGCTGATTGTCGTGACGAGCGACAACGGGATGCCGTTTCCCCACGCGAAGGTAAGCCTGTATGACTGGGGCGTGCATATGCCGTTGGCGGTGCGCTGGGGGGCGAAGTTGCAGCGGGGGCGAGTGGTGGAAGACCTCGTGAGCCACACGGATTTTGCGTCGACCTTTTTGGCGGCGGCGGGGGTAGCGCAGCCGGCAGGGATGGCGGGCAAGAGTTTGCTGCCGTTGCTGCTGGGCGAAACGGGCTGGGAACCGCGGAAGGCGGTGTTCAGCGGCATGGAGCGGCATACGATGTGCCGGCCGGAAGCGGCGGGCTATCCGATGCGTTCGATGCGGACGGCGGAGTTCCTCTACATCAAGAACTACGCTCCCGATCGGTGGCCGACGGGGGGAGAGTTTCTGTCGTCGAACAGGACGCCCCACGGGGATATTGACGCCGCCCCAACGAAGGAGGCGTTGCTAGACCCGACGGCGGCGGCGCGGTTTCCGAAGCAGGTTGCGCTGTGTTTGGCGAAACGTCCGGCGGAGGAGCTTTACGAGGTGGGCCCGGATCCGGGGCAGGTAAGGAATTTGGCCGGGGACGCGCGGTACGCCGGGCAGCGGGATGAGATGAGGGCGCAGTTGAAGGGATATTTGGAGGAGACAGGGGATCCTCGGGCGGCGGGTAAGGACCCGTGGCAGGGGTATGTTTATCGCCAGACGGACGGGTACGGGGCGAGCTTCAATACGAGTCTGCCGGAGGGAGTAAGGGAGGCGGCGCGGACGAGGAAAACGCACAAGCCGGAGTAGGGCTAATGGGGTTGCGCGGGGCTGGCGATTAAGGGTACGCCCGCCCGCTGGGCGCGGCGAACCAGGGCTTTATCGAAGGTTAGAAAGACCGCGCCGGAGGGCCGGCTCGCCAGGTGGATGGCATCGGCAAATTCGAGGCCGGCGGCCGCCAAGTCAAGAGCATCAAAGACCGCGGTTGCGTCTTCAACCTCGATGTTCGGGAGGCCAAGGAGCTTAGTGATGGCGCGGCAAACGGTTGCTTCGTCAAATCGGTAAGCTCTGCGTAGGACCCAAGCCGTTTCGATAAGGACCGTTTTGGCAATCCAGACGGGGCCAACGGAATTGCTGTTTGAGCAGCTTCGAATTGGGCTCGGTCGTCGACAACGAGAAGCCGAACGAGGATGTTAGTATCGACCGCGTTCATGCTCTCGTTTTATTTCCCGATCCATTGCTGCCTCAATCTGCTTGTCCGTCAAGGCTTTTCCAGGCCGCTTGAGCATTCCCGCGACTTCGCTCAGGGTGGTGCGTGGAACCCGCCCAACGGGACGGAGCAGGACTCCTTCAGGAGTAGCTTCGACGGTGAACTCCGTACCCGGGACCCACGCTCGGGCGGAGCGAAGTTCCTTGGGCAATACGATTTGGCCTTTCGTTGAGAGCCGGGTGGTTTCCATGGGTAAGACCTCAGTAAGATTATGAAGCCCTATTGAGGCCGGCGGCAACTTTCCGCCAGAAGGCGTCGGCTTGCGGCGGGGTCCGCGAGACACCGGTCCATTTGGCGTAGCCGGGGTTGGCGGTGTGCCGCCAATAGGCGAGATCGGGGATGTAAAAATGCTTGATTCCGGCGAGTAGGTAGTCGAACCAAGTCTCGAGCGAGTAGCGGAGGTGCACCTCGGGCCGGAGCAGGAGCATGCGGTCCCGCTCCCAACGGACTTGGACCAACTTCCCTTCCGGAATGCCCTCGGCGGAGAGGAAAACGAAGCTGACGACGTCTTCGCCGGGATAGAAGAACCCAGGGCCGGCGAGCTTGAACTGAATGCCGTTCAGGCGGGGCTGCGAGAGAGGCTCGCCGGCTTCTTCCGGTCGCGGTCGGGGCGACCGGGGAAACGTGCTCCGCAGTTCCAGGGCAGGAGCGGAGGACGCAGCGAGGTAACAGGGGCGGGAGGGGGTGAGATTCCGAAACGTGGTGAGCGAGTAGTTGGGGATCAAGAATCGGTCGAAGTGATCGGCGATGGGCACAAGGCGCTGCGTTAGATCCCGCTGGATGGCGGGTTTCGCACAAGTTCCTTCCCAACTCACGATCACGGAGGGCATCACTCAGATTATCGCGTGACCTACTTCCTCCCCCATGTGAAGCCGACAAGAGCCGTGAATCGGTTGGAGATCGTGTACTCGTTTCGAGGGCGGTCGAAGCGGACTTCCGGCGTTATGGTGAGGTAGCGGGTTTTAAACTCCAGGCTTCCACCGACTACCGGACTTCCTTTCGGGAGACTCGTCAGTTTGAATCGGCCGTCCCGTGGGTCGGAAACCGGGAAAGCCACCGGGAGGCAAGAGCCCTGCGGGCCGGTGCAACGGGAAGAGCCAGTCGTCTCCGTCGAGGTTAAAGACCAGGAGTAACCTCCGCTCACAAAGGGTCGCAGGGGACCGACGCGGAAGCGGTACTTCAGCAACAGCGGAAAATCCCAGTTACTCGATCGCTCGTAGTTGTTTGCGAGGTAGGCGTTGGTCCCGGGGGAGAGTTGGTAGGAATAGACGTAGTCAGTACGCCTGGTCCGATACAAGGCATTGAACTCCAAAGCAAAGCAGTAGGGTAGTTTGAACTCGATGATTGGCCCGCCGGTCCACCGGCCTTGGGTGGTGGGGGTGTCCTTGGGGTCATTCAGAGGTGCCCCGAGCTTGGCTCCGACGGAGAAGGAGAACGGCTTGTCGGACTGGGCGAACACGGGCATGCTAAGGAACAGCAAGAAAAAGACGAATCGCAGACCCACTGACCAAGCACGTGGATGGCCGATGGGGCGCTGAAGGAAACAAACGGCCGGCCGCAGGCAGCCTGTGCGGATGCGGCTCAGATGTCGTGGCGAGTCAACACGGGGCGGATCGTCGCCAGCGACCGGCCGAACAAGGACATTTGGCCGGGATCGGCGAACACCGCGGCGAAGTCGTCCGGGGTGAACGCCCGGGCCAGCCTTGCGGCATAAGTCTCGCGGAGAAGCCGGGCGTAGTGCTCGCCGTCGTAGTCGCGGCGGTCGACACCCTCATCCTCCACCACCCCTCCCGCCCCGCCGTTCACCCGGTACACCCGTACCTTATCGCCAACGCTCCACGCCGTCCGACCGCTGGCCAACATGGCTTCGTAGGCGAGTTCCCGGCGGCTGCCCCGCGCCTCCAAATATCGCTCTGGAGCTTTCGTCAGCCGCACGCGCGACGAGACCGCGAAGGTCGGCAACTCGCGCCGCCGCAGCGCGTCGACGGTGGCCAGATAAGCCTCGCGCACCCCGGCTACATCGCCGTGGAGCAGCCGCGCGATGGAAGCCTTCAGAAACGCTTCGCCGAACGGTTCCGCGCGGCTCGAACGAAAGGCCACGCCCCGCAGCAGCAGTTTTCCGTCATAGGTCAAGAGCGCGTAGTTCTTCGGCTCGTGCGAGAGCATCGCGGCGTAGCGGCCGTCGAACTCCAACTGGACCAGCGGCGGCAAGAGCGCGTCGACCTCGCTGACGACGCGGCGTTCGTCGGCTTCGGTCCACGACTCCGGGACGGCAAAGTACACGCCGTCGGTATCGGCTTCCAACAGCGTAACGCCGCGGGCAGCTAATTCGGCGCACATCAAGCCCAGCGTCTCCCGGCCCCGGCGCGTCACTTCATTGGCCGCATGCACGTCGGCAAACCGGGTGAGGCCATCCCCGGCGGCGAGGTACCCGTAGGCCGAGTTAACGACGAGCTTCATGGCGGCCGAGAGTGCTTCGTGCTCGTGTTGTGCGACCGAGCCCGGCGTGGCCGCCCGCGCCGCCGCTTTGGCTGCCAAGCGACGCTCTACCAACTGGTCTACGGTCGCCAGCAGGACGCCCAGATGATCTCGTTCCGGGCCGATGCGGTACGCCCGCATGAGCGATGGATACAGGCTCGCCACGTCGGCCTTAACGATCCGCCGGGCGACGCCGCTGGCGAACAGGTGCAGCGCGGCACCGGTGTGAGCGGTCCCGTCGCCGGGCCGATGGGCGGGTAAGGCCATGCCGGAGCGGAGATAGGCCCGGACGAGAAGCGGGTCGATCACCCCGGTCGCGGCCCCGGCGTCGGCGAGCCGCTCGTAGCGCCGTGGCGCCATCGTGGCCAAGGCGAAC
>JBBRIO010000090.1:0-12885 GCA_038220855.1 Bryobacterales bacterium
AGATGCGCAGTAGACGTTTGTCGTCGCCGAGTTTCTGGCGGATCTGGTAGGCGTACGCGGAAGGATCGCCGGATTGTGGCTTGACGTTCAGATCGAGATTCGGGTCGGGTGCGGAGACGACGCGGAACAGCAGGTTGCGTCGAACGAATAGATTGATATTCTCTCCAGCGGCGGGGGAGCCGTCGTCGAGGAAGCCGATATTGGCTAGCGGCGGACGAGTGGAGGCGGGGATCGTCGCGAGGAGTTTGGCGGCTTCGGCGAACTTGGGCCAGTCTTTAGCGGCCACCTTCATGATCACGTCGACGCCGTAGGCATGGGCTTCCGCCGCAGCCAGAACGGGATTGGCCGGCTCCATATAGGCCGGGGCCTTCAGCCCGCGGACATACTGCCAACCGTTCGAGTTCACCCATGGGGCGTTCGACGCCGACGCCATATTCATCCGGTATTGAACTCCCGGGCTGGGTAGCTTGGTGACCATGGGCAAGGGCTTGGCGCAGGCACCCGCCGCTTTCCAGGCGTCGAGCGCTTCGGGCGGGACGTAGACGCAGACGATGCCCAGGGATTTCAATTGCGGAGCCGTCGAAGGAGGCGCGTCGGTAAACAAACTGATCAGAACGAGAGCTAGCATTTAGAGGGAGATCTGCCGGAGGTCGATTTTCTTCTTGTCGTACTCGCCGAGGCCGAGCGTGGCTGCGTATTCAATGTGGCCGGGTTCGCGAATGAACCGGTTGAAATTCGGCCCGGATTTCCGTTCGCCGGCCTTAATCAGATGTTGCGGAGAACGGTCCCAGACGCTGACCGCACCCTTCAGCTTCCGCTGGTCTTCGATGATGTCGAGCAGGATGCGATCCATCGCGACGGGGTCGGTGCCGAACATCATTTTTCCGGGATAGAAACGAAAGTCTTTGCTGGGCGAGAAAGGCCCGCCGTGCCAAACTCCTTTCAGTCCATCCATCACGTGCAGCACGGTACGGGAGCGAACGGGTTCTACGGTGGCGAGCTTACCGATGAAGGAAAACGTGTTGGTCTTCTCAAACCGATGCGACCGCGCGACGTTATGGAAATTGCCGTAGGCTATGTTTTTCAGGCAGCCGGTAACGCCCGAAGCACCGTGATCCTTCATATTTGGGATGTTGATAAGCTTCGTGAAGTTCTCCGAGACTTGGCGGATGATGTTCGACCGGGTGTCTTCCTCGCCGAAGAAATCGACCTCGACGTAGGTCTTGGCATCGTAGCCGTTTAGTGCGTCGCGGAGCGCCGAAGCGGCCAGGATGTGGACGCCGGCGGGGACGTATTTTTGATACCCAACCGAGTCCATTTGGTCTTGGAAACGCTCGTAGATCCAGATGTTGGAGGCTGTGACGCCGGTCAGGATGAGTTGGCGAACGGTCTCGGCGACGACGACGGGGTGGGAGCAGATGGCCGGCGCGCCCGAACAGTTCACTTTGAGTCCGACGACATCTTGCGGATCGACGAAGCGTCGCCACGCAGAGCGGAGATCCTTTTCCCCGGTGAGGGAGAGCATGCCGCGGCTCATCATTTCCTGGACGGTGGGGACGTCGACAGCCTCCGTCGCCGCGTCGATGGACTTCGGCGCATGAACGGAAGTAACCCGACCGCGGAAGGCCCCGGGCATGCCGGGTTGAGACCAAGGTTGATATGCGGATTGGACGCGATATTGGGGCAGATCAGCGTTGGTGGCCGCTAAAGCTGCTCCAGCCGCGAGGGGGGAGAGAGTCAAAAAGCGTCGGCGTCGCATACAATGCAACGTAGCATGAACAATCCTTCAAAATCACGACGAAACTTGCTGACCGCCGCTGCCGGCATCGCCGGAGCCGCCGCCGCGCAGGCCCAAACCCCCGGGAAACCGGAAAAGAAAGTTCACTACAAGGGGGCGAAGCCGAAGTCGACTCCGCTGTTCAACGGAGCCGTTTCCTTCGGGAATTTGCTATTTATCGCCGGAAAGGGCGCCCATTTCGAAGGCGACATCAAGGCACATACCAAGCACGTACTCGACGAAGTGGAAAAAGAACTGATCAATGCCGGGTCGAGCATGAACAAAGTGCTGAAGTGCAATGTTTACTTGAATGACCTGAAAGACTACGCCGGAATGAACGAGACGTTCAAAGGCCGGTTCGGCGAGGAGCCGCCGGTACGGACGACGATTGCCGCCGCGGGAGGGATTCCCGGCAACTCGTTAGTGGAAATCGACGTCATTGCCTATATCTAGAAGCCATAGAGGCGTTCGGCGCGAATGTAGTCGGCCACCGCGGGGGGAAGCTCAACCGGCATCTCACCGCGGGCCAGGTCGGCCCGGATGCGGGTGGAAGAAACGTCCAGTTCGAGGGTCTCGAGCGGCAGCACGCGAGCACCGGGAGGAACGGCATAGGCGCTGCCGGGTCGGGAAACCACAATGAACGTCACGAGGGCGACGACGTCTTGCCAGCGGTGCCAAAGAGTAATCTCAGCGAAAGCATCGGCCCCGATGAGAAAGAACCACTCGTCGCCAGAGGGCAATAAACGTTCAAGGGTCAGGATGGAATAGCTCTTTTCGTTGGCCTGTTCGATATCGGAAACGGCGAAATCCGGCTGACCAGCGCACGCGAGTTGGACCATTCGTAAGCGATGGAGGAATGGGGTACGCCCGGCCTTGTGCGGCGGGACCGCGTTCGGCACGAAAAGAACTTGGTCGAGAGCGAACTGCCGGGCGACTTCGCTGGCGACCACCAAGTGAGCAAAGTGAATCGGATCGAAAGTACCGCCGAAGATCGCTACGCGCATGGGTTAGAAGCGCACAAGCCGCTCCGGCACGGCAGGATGGGCAAGTTCCTCAAAAGCTGAACCCAACAAGGATGTCGACTTGGTTGGTGCCAGTGAGAAATCCGTTGCTCGTCCGGCGCTCGTTGAAGCGGGTGTACCGAAGTTCCGGCCCGATTCTCAGCTTCGGCAGCTTGATTTCAACGCCTCCGCCAGCGACAATCCCCTTCCGGTTGTCGAGTCCCGGAATGTCCGAGAGCCTTTGAAAAACGAACCCGCCGCTAATCGTTGGGCGAACCAGAATCCCAGGGAAACGATACTTACCCAGCAGCGGAAACTCAATGGAGCCGACGTTATTGCCCCGGCGATAGAGAGCGTTAAGCTCGACGCCGAGGCCGGCTGGCAGTAACAGTTCGAACATGGGCCCGACCACAAAATCGCCTTTGCGAATCGACGTCAAATTGCGATCAATGAGTTTGGTCGCATCGATAACTGGAACCCCGCCCTTCAGGCCAACGCCGATGTGCTGAGCAGGAAGAAGGGTCGCCCAAAGGACCAACAGGGGGAGAAGGCGAAGCATACTCCTATTGTAGTGCCTGCGGACAGATCAGGAACTTCCTACGGAACAAACCGGGGAGAGCCCCATCGGTCCTGGGCCACCTCTCTACGTGATTCTGCATCTACTCTGGAGACCGTCACTGGCCGCGGACCCGGCGGCTGAACAGCAGCTCCAACTGGCGCGAATGTTGTCTTACGCCGCGCGGGAAACCCGCTTCTATCGCGACTACGCGTCGGCCAAAGAGCTGAAGGATCTGCCCCGCGTGGAGTTGCTCGACTACCTGCGGCATCCCGAAGGATTCGAAGTCGATTCAGCCCCTTCCCACCCGCGCCAGGAGTTGGCCTATCCCGTCGGTCGCCCCCCTCGGACCGCTGTCTTGGGTCAGGAGATCATCGGCGGACTTCGGGTCAGGCGTTTTCATTCCTACCGCAGCTCTCGACTGGCGGACTTCGCGCCGGAAGCCTTAGCCGCGCCATCGGACACGATTAGAGCACTTGCCCAAAGCATCGAAGAGGACGAAGTGAAATGGAAGCCGTTACGACAGGCGCTGATCGTTTTCAACGACGTCGTGCGAGGGCCGTTGAGCGAAGCAGATCGAGACTACTTCTGGAAAGTGTTTCAAGTCCCAGTCTTTGAGCAGTTCCGAGGCTTTGCCGGCGAGTTACTGGCCCAGGAGTGCGAAGCCCACGAGGGAATGCATTTGCAGCAACCGAACGTGATCGTCGAACAAGAGCCCGACGGGCAATTGCTCTTTAGTTTTCTGCGCAATCCGCGCACACCATTGTTCCGCATGGCCACGAACTTGAACGGGCGGCTAGCCTATGGACACTGTGATTGTGGTGCCAAGACGCCTCGGCTACTCGACGTTCGACGAAGGACGGCAACTCCGGTTTCGCGGCGTCACTTGGCAGTGGTAAACTTGTAGCCGTGACGTGCTTTGCGCGCATGTGGCGGAATTGGCAGACGCCCCGGATTTAGGTTCCGGTACTCGCAAGGGTGTGGAGGTTCAAGTCCTCTCATGCGCACCACTAGAAACTCTCTACGGACTTCGGTACTCTAATGAACATGAAACATTGGTTTTCCCCGCTTGCTGTGCTCGCGCTTATCGCGCTTCCCTTGGCCGCTGAAACTGGACATTTGCGGATTCGCTCTTCGCCTGTCGGCGCCGGGCTATTCGTCGACGGCAAGTATGTAGGACCCGCTGGCCGGTTCTCCGTGCCAGAGAAATGGCCGGTCGAGGCGGGCTCTCACGAAATCATGCTGAAAGATCCGCGCTATGAGGACTTCACCGCGAAAGTCGACGTCAAGAGCGGGAAGACCACCAAGCTGCGTGCTAAGTTGAAGAAGCTGGAAGAACCCAAGGGTCCTTTCGGTCGTTTGCGCCTGAAGGGCGGCGAGCCGGAATCGTTCTGGTCGGTCGCGCAGGGCGACACGGGTCCGTTCTATTTGAACGGCAAATACATGGGCCACGTCGATGAGTTGAACGACATCGGCGGCGGACTGCTCGTTCCTGCCGGAACCTACGAACTGATGGTGGAAAGCCAACTCTTCGGTACCGTCAAAAAGAACGTCACCATCGTAGCCGGCAAGGTCAACGCCATCCCGTACGGCGGGAAGAAAGAACAATAGTTGTTAGCCTCGAAAAAGGGGGGGGCGAGATCGCCCGCCCCCCCGCCTTTTTCATTTACGGGCGAGAGAGATCGACGCCGATCTTCTTCATCTCTTCAGCGTAGTAGCGACGCTGCAAAAGATCGAACTCTTCACTGCCTTCTAAGATCTCGCGCTTCTGCTTGCGAACTTTGTCCCGCGCAGCCTTGTCGACCTTGTCCTCGGCCAGCAGCAATTCCATGAATCCCTTCACAATCTCCAAACGGATATCGTTTTCCGGCTTCTTCAGCCTGAATTCGCGGGATTTACGGAAGACCGCAATCAACTTGTGCGAAATGTCCGTGATCTTGTCGCGAGACAGTTTCATGGCGTCGCCAGTGTCGCGGCCTGAGGCCCGAATCACCTTTCGTTCAGCGATCAACTGATTCTTGATCTTGCGGAACATGTCCGAGTAGCTGATCTGGTTCTCGCGCATGTAGTTTGCGTACTGCTCGAGAATGTCGCGGACCTCGTCGTTCAGGCGGTCTTCGGCGGAGAGTTCTGTCACGATCATTTCGCTGATTTCGATCGAACCCTTGGCAGGATCCCCGACCTCGACATAAACCGGGTTGATTCGCTTGATCAGTTGGCGAGAGAGATACTCGATTAGTTCCTTCGGGAGAAGCATTGTAGTGTCAGCGACGAGTGTACCAAACGGCTAGCGAAGCCCGGGCAGATATCGCCAACGGGTCGTGCGGCGATAAGCGTCGTAGGCCGAGGAGGCCAGCGCAGACTCCTCGTGGGCGAGTCGCAGTTCCGAGCCAACCACGTAGAGCGCCAGCGCTGCCACCGTGCGCCAACCAGCCGCGGCGAGGGCAGCGGTGGCACCGAGAAGCAGAAGAAAAGCGAGATACATCGGGTGGCGCACGACCGCGAACGGGCCGCGCGTGATCAACCCGCCGATCCGGCCGGCAGCGATGGTAGCCAGATACAAGAGGGCACCGGACGGGGCCAGGACCAAGGCGACACCGAGTTCGAAAGCGGAAGGAACCAGCGGTCCGGCGGGCAGGAAAGCGGTGATGGCCAAGACACCGGCAATCTGCAGCAGCATCCCCGCCAGGTGATGATGTGCAGGGGCCGGTTGGCGGGTGGGGAAGGCGCTCCAGACGGCCCCGAGGCCGACTAGCGCCCACGAAAGCAGATATGCCGCGAAGGCGACGAGCCGAAGTGAGATCATCCGCCCTCCAGTGTAGTCCGGAGCCCGTATGCTAGGAGCAATGATCTTCGTTGAACTGGCCGTTTTCGCGGCCGGTATTTTTGGCTTCTACCGGCTGCGCCAGTGGCTGGGCCGCTTCCGAGAAGAGAACACCCGAATGGCCGTGCAGCATTCGGATGACTTGAAGCTGGTGCGGGCCAGGGTGAAGGACTTGCAATGGCAGGTCGACCTTTGGGAGCAGAGGATGGCCCGCTGGGATGATCCGCGGCGGCTGATTTGGCCCGAGCCGGTGCACCTCGATCGACGTTTGGAGACATTGGCAGATGTGGCGGCCCGCCCAATGGCCGCCGCGACCGAGGAACTGCAACTGTTCCTCCGATCCATTCAACCACCGGACGCCGCATCGGGGGCCTATCTCGCCGAGCACCGGGAGCGGTTGGCCTTCACCCTCGCCCAAGTGCCACCGGGCGGCCACCGAGCGCTCGAACTGGGTACCTACGGCGTGATGGCGGCGGCGATTCAGCGCGTGTTCGGATACACAGCCGTCGAAGGCGGCGACCAGTCAACCTCGGGCGAAATGCGCGTCGAAATCGCCGGGCAGGCGCCGTTCCTGTTGCCGATGCAATCGTTCGACGCCGAGCGCGACCGGTTCCCCTACGCCGACGGCTCGTTCGATCTCGTCTTGGCTTGCGAAATCATCGAACACTTTGTGACCGACCCGATGCACTGCCTGCTCGAATGCCGGCGAGTGCTCCGCGAAGGGGGCACGTTGCTGATCACGACTCCCAACATCGCCAGCTGCACCGCCATCGGGCGCGTGCTCCAGGGCTGCGAACATCCGAACCTCTTTCCCCTGTACTCGCGCCAAGCGTCGCACCGCCCCCACGTCCATGAGTACGCTCCGTACGAACTGGCAACGGCCCTGCACGATGCCGGCTTCGAATTGGAACGTATCGCCACCCGGAGGGCTGCAAATTTTAATAGCGTCGAATGGGTAACGGCACTGCTTGAAAAGTTCCACTTCCCTACCCTGCTGCGCGGCGAGCAACTGTTTGCCGTCGCCGTAAAGAGGGCCTCCAACCCAACCGTCCGCTACCCCTCCTACCTGTACGAAGCGGCGGAACCGGGAACGGATTAAGATAATCTCTGCGACTCTATGAAGACTTCAGCGATTCAGAAAACCGACTGGCAAGGCGTATTCGCCGTCCCCCCGCTGGCCCGCCACCGCGACTCGGCCCGCTCGATCAACTGGGACGGCAGCGGCAAAATCGCCGCCCACATTCACAAAGGGGGCGTAACGCGCCTGCTCTATGGCGGCAACGCGTTTCTCTATCACATCACCCTGGCCGAGTACGAAGGGCTCCTCGATTGGCTCTCGTCGCTCGACGACGCTCTGTGGGCGATCCCCTCCGCCGGGCCGAGCTTCGGCCGGCTCATGGACCAGGCACCGCTTCTGCGACGTTATAAGTTCCCTACCGTGATGCACCTTCCCTGCGGCGACCCACGCGACGCCAAAGGCCTCGAAGCGGGGTTGACCGACTTTGCCAACGCCTGCGGACTGCCGCTAATTCTCTACCTGAAGGAAGAAAATAACTTCGGTGCCGATAAACTGGCTGGCCTTGATGCCGTCGCGCGGATGGTGGATAAAGGCCTCTGCACCGGCATCAAGTACGCTGTCGTCCGGCAGGATCCGAGCCACGACACTTATTTGACGGCGCTGCTCGAACGAGTCGATAAATCGATCGTCGTCAGCGGCATTGGCGAGCGACCGGCGATCGTCCACTTGCAGCAGTTTCAATTGCCCGGATACACGACCGGCAGCGGATGCATCGGGTCCGCGTTTACCCAGCAAATATTCGAACTCTGCCAAGCCGGCGAGTGGGCAGCGGCGACAGCGCTGCGAGAACGATTCCTTCCGCTCGAAGACATTCGCGACGCATTGGGACCGGCCAGGGTGCTGCACGCCGCAACGACGGCGGCCGGCATCGCCGAGGCCGGAGCGATCCCTCCGTTTCTCACCGAACTGTCCGCCGAGCAGGAAGCGGAACTGCCCGCGGCTGTGTCCTCCCTATTGGCGTGATACGCTTTGGGGCGATGCGTATTTTCGTACTCGCCCTGATCGCCAGCGCCCTCGCCGCTCAAGACGTGAAACTATGGCCGAATGGCTCGGCCGAGCCCGAGGTTTCGTTGCCCTCGGATGATCCCCGGTACCCCAAGAAATTCACGGTCGTCCATCAGCCGTCGATTTATCCGTTCCTGCCGCCTAAGGGCACGGCCACCGGCGTCGGGCTGATCATCGCCCCCGGCGGCGGTCACTCCCAACTCGTCATCGATAAAGAGGGCTGGGACATCGCCAAGTGGGCCAACGCCCACGGCATGGCGGCGTTCGTTTTGAAATATCGTTTGGCACGCGCGCCGGGCTCGAAGTACACCGTAGAAAACGACGCGCTGGCCGACGCCGTGAAGGCTGTCGCCATCGTTCGCGAGCGCGCCGCCGAGTGGGGCGTAAACCCGGCGCGGATCGGCTTCATGGGGTTCTCCGCTGGCGGAGCCGTCGCAGCCTTGCTCCAATCCCGAGTACCCGCCACGGCAGCCGAGCGGCCCGACTTCAACATCATCGTCTACCCCGGATGGGCCCCGAACCAAGTTCCTGCCCCGCCCAAAGACGCTCCTCCAGCGTTTCTCGTTTGTGCCGACAACGACCCATCGCACGTCGTGACCACGGTGAACTACTATCTCGCTCTCCAAAAAGCAGGCGTTTCGACCGAAATGCACATCTACGCCTCCGGTGCCCACGGCTTCGGCATGAAATCGTCCACGATGCCAGTAGCGACTTGGCCGCAAAGGGTGCTCGAGTGGATGGGCGATCGAAAATTGGACAAATAAGCTTATGTTGCGTAGAACACTTCTCGCGGCGCCCGCCGCCCTCACGGCCCTGGCCGCGCCGGCCGATATCGGCGTCATCGACACCCACATCCATCTGTTCGACCCGCGACGGCCGCAAGGCATCCCGTGGCCGAAGCCGGAAAATAAGGTCTTGTATCAACCGGCACTCCCGGACCGCTATCGCAAGCTGGCTGAACCGCACGGCATCATCGGCGCCGTTATGGTGGAATGCAGCCCGCTGGTCGAGGATAACCAATGGGTCCTCGACGTCATCGCCAAAGAACCGGTAATGGTGGGGATGATCGGCAATATCGAGCCCGGTAAGCCAGAGTTCGCCGGCCATTTCGACCGGCTCCGAAAGAACCCGCTCTTCCTTGGCATTCGCTACGGGAATCTGTGGGGCCGCGATTTTCACGGTGGCGTGAGCCGTCCGGAAGTGATCGCCGACATCAAGCGGCTCGCCGATGCGGGGTTGACGATGGACAGCGCGAACCCGACGCCGCAACTTGTCGGCGACTTCCTGCGGCTGACCGATGCGGTGCCGAAGCTGCGGCTGGTAGTGGATCACTTGCCGCAGATTGAGCCCCCAGCCGATCTCGCCGAGTTGGCCAAACGCCCGCAGGTGTTCATCAAAATCTCCGAAGTGCTGCGTAAGGTCGACAACAAGGTGCCGATGGACCTCGGCTTCTACAAAGCGCGTCTGGACCACCTGACCGCTCTGTTCGGCCCCGATCGAATCCTGTTCGGCAGCGATTGGCCGAATAGCGATAACTGGGCCCCTTACGATCAGGTCTTCGAGATTGTGAAGCAGTTTTTCGCCGGAAAGACGCCCGAGGCGAGAGCTAAATACTTCGCTCGGAACTCAAAGGCGGCCTACCGCTGGAAACCTCGCACCGCGGCCCAGAAAGCGATCTAAAAATCGTCGGCAACGCGGGGCGAAGAATTTACGTCTTCTCAATGCAGGTAACCCTCTATGCTTCGTCCGGCTTTGCTTTTCTCGCTCGTTCCAGCGCTGCTTTCTGCTCAAACGGAAGAAACAACGCCCGTATTCCGCAGTGAGGTCGCGCTCGTTCGTGTCGACGTCCAGGTGCTCGACCGGAACGCTCGGCCGTTGATGAACTTGCAAAGGGAAGATTTCGTCCTGCGCGATGAAGGAAGGGTGCAACCGATCCTCAACTTTGCCAGCGAGAAGATGCCGATTGACATTCTGTTTCTGCTCGACGTCAGCGGGAGCATGAGGCCTCACGTCGAACGGATTGCGCAAGCGTCTCGGCAGGCGCTCGACATTTTGGGACAGGACGACCGAATCGGCATCATGGTTTTTGATCGGCAGACCCGCATTCGACTTCCCTTCAAGACGGTTGGCGATACGATCTACCGCGAGTTTGACGGAGTCTTGAGCCGAGAGAGCTTTAACGGCGGAACCGATATCACCCGCGGGATGCTGGACGCCGCCGACTATGTCCGGCGGAATGCTCGCAAGGACGCGCGGCACGCGATCATCATTCTGACCGACGACCAGACCGAGTTCGACCGCGATGATGAACGGGTGGAACAGTCGTTGCTGCGCGCCGATGCGGTCATGAGCGCACTAATGGCACCCGATGCAATCGGGCGGCGGAGCGGCGGCTACCCAGGTCCGCAGGGCGGTGGGATTCCGGGCGGTAGGACCGGGCGGCGCGGCGGTTGGGGAGATCTAGGCACGATCATTCTGGGAGGCGGTGGGTACCCGGGTGGCGGGGGCGGCGGATATCCACGAGGTGGCGGGGGAGGCGGTGTCAGCAACGGGCGGACGCGGTCAGCCGGTACGGCGGAAATCGCGCGGGCGTCGGGTGGCGATAGCTATCAGGTCGACGATGCATCGGCGCTGGAGACGACTCTGTCGCGTTTGCGGCAACGGTATGCGTTATACTTCAACCTGCCGGCCGGAGCCCGTCAGGGGCAGGAGCGCCGGATCAGCATCGCCTTGACCGGTTCGGCGGCGCAACGGTTTTCCGGAGCCGAATTACGTCACCGGCCGACCTATCTTGCCCCGGAGGATAGCCATGGTGATCCGAACATCACCGTGATTTCGGACGCAAAGCCGGAGCCGACTACCAACAGCGAGGATCGCCCTGTCTATCGCCGTCGTCCGGTCGGCGACGGAACGGGCGGAGGCCGGGGGCCGAACCCGCAGGTCGGATCGGCCGAGAAGCCGCAACCACCCGCCGAGCAACCGAGCCCGGAGCGGCCGGCGGGCGGATGGCGAAAGGCAGAGGCCGGGGATAAACCCGCTCCGGTCGAACCGTCACCGAAAGAGGTTACCCCGGCTCCCGAATCACCCGCGCCCACTCCCGCGAAAA
This sequence comes from Bryobacterales bacterium, assembly GCA_038220855.1. GTDB lineage: Bacteria > Acidobacteriota > Terriglobia > Bryobacterales > Bryobacteraceae. The sequence continues at coordinate 11,348 of JBBRIO010000090.1, forward strand.
AGGGAGGGTGGAGAAAAGTGACCGATCCCGAACCTCAAGCTCCGCCGAAGCCGTAGACACAGGCAGGTTCGAAGCAGCGGCCCGTCGACATCCGCGGCGCAACAAGCGCTCCTTGCCCTGTCTATTCCTTTGAGTTGACCTCGTCAATTTCTCAGGCGTGCCGGGAATCGCCGTAGGGGTGACGGCCACGATGGAAAACTTCAGCGGTGCCATTGGTTTCACTTCTGGCCTGGTTCCGTACGGACCGCAGACCGCGCCTACGTCGCGGCACCTTAAAGAGCCGCGAGACAGGCAGAGTTTTACGCCGCTCCTCCGTGGCGGATAAGGCCGATTCGGGCTCGCTCGTTTCGTCTACCGGGCCTCGGCGCCCAGGAGAAGTTGACCACTTATGCTCGCATAGAGTTCACCACGGCGAATAAAGGCGTCGCGGTCGGGCACGCCGTTAAGCCTAGAGCAATTCTTGACTTAACCAAGGGCATATCCAGAATGCTCGAAGCACTTTCTCGCCGTCTCCGAGACGATCAAGGCGAGCGCCTGTGGGATAGCGGCGGCCCACCCACGGCTCACCTGAAACGTGGCCGCCAGCTTCTCCAGCCCGATATTCCCCGCCTCGTAGGAGGATAAGATCTTTTCACGCAGATCATCTGAGTACGATCGCGCCATATTGTTTTGCTGCCAAAAATCCAGAGCCCCTACATTAGGTCGGGATTTGCTGTAATACCAGCGTTGGTCCGGTAAGTGCGTAACTTCTTGCTTCCGCAAGCCATTTGACGGCGGGCCCGAAAAAGGGGTTAGATGCGGAGTCCATGAATATGCGAGAGCGCGGCTTCGCAGACACACTGGCCAAACCGCGCTCGAGTTTTCAACCCCACGCATTCTTCTCGGCGTTCAGCTTCTGGGCGTTTGGCGAGGCGAGGAAATCCCCGGATGTCATGCCCCACAACTGAGAACCTTCCTCAACTTCGCATAAGGGTTGAATGCTTTATCGCGACCGCTGAAGCCTGCCTGACGGCTGACGCAAGAGAAGTTGGGTGGACCTCAAGTGCCTGAGTAGGCGATTTGCTGGAGCAGGCTCCCTGCTGAAGTAAGCTAATTAGCAGGTTGCACGGCGATGAACAAGTCCTGGCCGGTCGGCTGGCCGTTGGCAGTGATCTTCAATGCCATGTCACCCACCGCGTCCGCCGGAACCCGCACGTTGAACTGGTAAACACCGACCAATTCTACCGCCAGACCAGCGTAAATTACTTCGCCTTTGGTCTCGCCGAAAGTAAACTCCACCGGGTTGGTGACGGTCGCCGCGCTTTCCACCACGCGGCCCGCAATCGGCACCGTGATCGGGGTTACCGGACCAAAGCCGATGCCGTAAAACAACAGAATCTCATTCGGACGGGCCGGCGACTCGGCGCGCACAAACGTCCCATCGGTCGAATGGACGCTGGCGACGAACTGCTTATCGCCCACTTTAAAACTGGCCGGCGCTAGCAACCCGCCCGCCAGCGGACGGAGTTCGAGTTGGTAGGCCGTGCTCACTTGGTTGC
>JBBRIO010000091.1:0-12729 GCA_038220855.1 Bryobacterales bacterium
CCCTGCCCCAACGTCAACACCCCGTCCTTCACCCCCACGGCCCCCCGATTCCGAAACGGAGTCTCTGTCCATCCCTGCAGCGAGGTTCCATCAAACAGCGGCTTCCAATCGCCCCCCCACGCCGCACCACAAATCGCCACCAACAGAATCAACTTCTTCATGCGCTCATTATAAGTCCCCCATCCCCGCAAATACTCGTGTAAGCTCAGCTAATCTCCCCCAATACTTCATGACCATACTTACCCGCTTGGATCAATGGAGAGAACGCGGCACCCTCTCGCCAGCTCAACACGCCCTGCTCGCCGGGCACTTGCGCGGAGAACCGTTTTCGCTCTTCCTCGAGCTGAATGTCCTCCTTTATATAGGCATCCTGGCCTTCATCCTCGGCCTCGGCTGGACCGTCACCACATGGTCGGACCAACTCGGTGAAATCGTCATCCTATCCGCCCTCTCCGCCCTGTTCGTCGCCTGCCTTTGGTACTGCTTCTCCCGCGCGCCCGCTTGGTCGCCCAGGGAAACACCCTCGCCGAATCTAGTCTTCGACTACGTCTTATACCTCGGCAGCCTCGTCTGGTCCGTCGAACTCGCCTATCTCGAACACCGGCACGAACTCCTCTCCACCCAATCAAATCTCTACCTCCTCGCCACCGCCGGGCTCTTCTTCTTCCTCTCCTACCGGTTTGATAACCGCTTCGTGCTCTCTCTCGCCTTGACCTCCCTCGCCGCCTGGTGCGGCCTCTCCCTCTCCCGTTGGCCCGGGCAGCAGACCGAGGACTACCGCCAGTACGCCATCGTCTACAGTCTGTTCATCGCCGGCGCCGGAGTCATTCTGGAGCGGCGCGGCCTGAAACCTCACTTCTGCAACACCTATCTCAACCTCGCCGCCAACGTCCTCTTCTGGGCCCTCCTGTCCGGGGTCTTCAAGGAGCACAACAACTATGGCTGGTCCCTCGCTCTCCTCGCCGCTTGTTGCGTATCCCTCGCCTGGGGTCTGTCGCTCCGGCAATTTTCCTTTGTGGCCTATGCCGTCCTCTACGGCTATGTGGGCCTCAGCGCCAAAATCCTTGACCAGCCCTCCGTCAACGGAACAGAACTGCTCTTTTACTTCATGGTTACCGGCACCGCCGTCCTCGTCCTGCTCGTCTATCTCGCCCGCCGGTTCGGGAGGGAAGCTTGAGAGCGTACAGCGAGTCCGACGAAGAGGCCCGCCGCGCCCACGACCTGCTCAAGGATTGGGTCGGCGAAGGCTATATAACCGTCCAGCAGCACCAGCAGATGCAGCCGGAAACCGTCTGTAAGCTGCGCCGCACCAACATCGTCCTCCGGCTCGTCTCGTTCTTGTTTACCCTCCTCGTCGTCGCTGCCGCCGTTGGCCTCGTCGTGTTTCTCCAGCACACGACGAACCCGGTAATCAGCGTTTACTTACTTCTCTCCGCGGTCTTCTGCTACGGTGCGGTTGAACTGGCCATTTCCCAAGCCTCGCTGTATCGTTTCGGCATTGAAGAAGCCCTCGCCGCCTCCTCGATCGGTCTGCTATGCGCCGGACTGATGGTCGCCCTCCAGGCTTCTCCGAGTTCGCCCGCTCGAAGCGACCTCGAATTCCTGGGTCCTTTGACAGGAACCATCTTCTCCCTCTGGATCTGGTACCGATTCGGCCTGCCCTATGTTTTTTTTGCGGCGATGCTCTTCGCCGTTTGGCTCACGACTTACCTCACCTCCTCCCGTACTGAGCAGCACATCGCCGTCGCCGCGTTCTTTGCCGTCGCTCAGTTCGTCGTGGTCGCCACGGCCCCCCGCTATCGTCACACCTATCTCCAGCAGCGAATTTCCATCGCGGAGGCGCTCCTCTGGCTCGGCATCTATTTGGCCTTCAACGTAGAACTCTCGGGACCCAAGAGTTTCTGGATGGACTGGGGTGGCATCCGGACCACCGCCGAACTCCCGCGGCCCTTCTACTGGTCCACCTGGGCCTTGATCTGGGGTCTCCCGCCCGTCGTCTTGGCGCGCGGTCTGCGCCAGCGAGACAAAGTTGTTTTCGCCTCCGGAATTCTCGTCACCCTGCTTACGTTACTCACGAACAAGTCCTATCTCGGCGGCGAGCGGCACACCTGGGACCCGATGATCCTGGGCGCGCTTCTGATCGGTATCGCCGTCGCCGTTCGGCATTGGCTCGCCACCGGGCCTGGGGGAGTTCGCCACGGCTTCACCGCCCAGCGCCTCTCCGCCAGCGACAAGGCGTTACTCGACGCCGGCGTCGCCGCTGCCGGACTCGTCTCGCCGCACGTCAGCCCACCGGCCTCGCCAGCGCCCACCCCCGAAGTCCGCTTCCAGGGTGGTGATTCCGGTGGTGCCGGTGCCTCGTCAGATTTCTAGCTCGCTCATTCCCTGCCGATCGGTAAAGAATCGTTCCAACCATTCGACCCTGCCCTGCCCGCTGGCCGGGCAAAGTATCGTTGACCGGCTCCCTGGTATGGAACTCTTCAAACTCTATCCATGTTGGCCCTCCCGGCCTCGGCATGGGCCTCCGGTAACGGCGGATTCGTTTATCGGGGATTTGGGCTTTATGCTCCGCGTAGTGCAGCAGAGTGACCGTATCCAGCGGAGCCCCGAGCATCAGCACCTGGGTGCCGGCCTTTAAGGCCTTTTCAAAGGGCGAGCCTTCTCCGTAGCCGTACTGAAACGGATGATCTTTGACAAGCCATTCAGCCAAGGCACCGATGGCCACGACGCCGGCGTCGGGGTGATCACTGCGAATGGCACCGGGCCAGTTCCGCAGGGTTTCATGGAGCACGCCATGGTCGCGCGCCGCGTGGGCGATGGCTTTGTCGAACACCGGGATATCGGCCTCACCGTCATCATAAAACGGTTCGAAATCGACATAGGCCACCAGAGTACCGGTTGGTCCCACCGCCTCGAGCAAGGCCTGCACAATCACATTGACGCCGCCAATCACCGGCCCGGCCGATCGAACGCTAGCGTGAACCATGACGACGGCACCCGGCAAGATACCCAACCGGCCAAGATCATCGACCAAGGCAGTGCGCGTGACTATCATAATTCGATCTTACAGGGTGGCCGGTCCTTGGCAGGCAGCGTTTCTGAACGTCCGAAATAGCCCCTCTGAACTCCCACGAGACGATACGGCAAGGTCCGATTTCTGTCGCCAAAATCAAATCCGAAATCTTTCGTTCTTCGGCTCTCTGCTCACCTCTCTATCTGGACCGGAAGGTGACGTGGATCGAGTAGCGGAGTTCGAAAGGCACAGGCCACGAAGCCACCGCAACAACGGCCAAGGAACTCGCCTAGCCTGCCGTGCCGAAGAGTGTCCCTAGGGCGCGGTTCTGAAAAAAGGTTGCCCGAACAAGCCAGCTAACGATGACTCATTTGGATTCCTACGTAATCAGATTGCGGGATTTCCCCATAACTCAATTCTCCGTTTAACGGATTTTCAGTCTTAACTGGTTGTCTAAATTTTGGTGACCGTCCCACGCGTATTCGATCAGCCAGACTTAGCGAGGCTCAACCGGAAGGTTGATCCCAAACCAATCCGGCTCTCCGCCACAATCTTCCCGTTGTGGTCCAGCGCAATCTGCTGGGCGATGGCCAACCCCAATCCATAACCGCCCGTCGTCCGGTCGCGAGAAGAATCTACCCGATAGAACCGGTCAAAGATATGCGCCAGTGAGTCCTCAGGAATCCCGCATCCGGAGTCAGTGACCTCCAACTGGGTCTCGCCATCAGCTTCGGTCAGTGACACAGCGACGCTCCCCCCTTCCGGCGTATACTTCTGCGCGTTATCAAGCAACGCCGACACGAGACGACGCAATCCATCAGCGTGCCCGTTCAGCAAAACCGGATGACAAGCGATGTTCAACTCCACCTTGAGTTTTTTCTCGTTGAAAAGCGAATCCATCTCCGCCACTGCCCCGCATACGATCCTCGCCAGATCGGCCTTGCCCGAGGCTCGGGCCGTCGGCGGCCCTTCCCCGCGCGCCAGCCCCAGAAGCTCCTCACTCAAATGGGTCATTCGGTCGGCAATCGTTACCACTTGCCCCAACGCTTCCCGATACTCTTCCGGCTCGCGCGGGCGCCGCAACGTCAATTCCGCCGTCGTCCGCAGCCCAGTAAGCGGGGTCCGGAATTCATGTGCGGCATCGGCGGTGAATCGTTGCATGCGCGTGAACGATTGCTCCAGCCGCCCGAGCATCTCGTTCCACGCCTCGGCCAATCGGCTCAACTCGTCCCCAGACGGCGGAACCATCAAACGGGCTTCCAAATTGTTCGCACTCAACGAGCGCGCCGCCTTGGTCATCTCGTCCACAAGAAGTAAGGACCGGCCGCTAATCCAATATCCAGTAACACCGATCAGAACCAACAGCACCGGCATTGAGCCTAAAAGCAGAATCGTAATCTCTTGGAGCGACTCTTCGATCGTTCGCTGCGAGCCCGCCGCCTTCGTCCGATAAGTTCGGCCGTAAAGCGCGAACACCCGCTCCCGCGCCCGCGACGGCGACGGCACCGGCTCACTGCCCAGCAACAACCGCCCGCTCTCGTCGTGCACCTCAATCAAATGCCCCTCCGGCTGCGTGGAGGCGTATTCTTCCAATTCAGCCGGAATCATATTAGCCGTCGCCGAGTTTGTCTCCCGATGCAGAAAGTCTTCCAGGCCCCGCAAACGCCGGTCGAGCGATTGGTCCAACCGCTCATAGAGCCGGTACTTAAGCAGGGTCACCACCGCCGTTCCCGACAAGGCAAGCGCGAGGAACAACAGCCCGCCATAAGCAATCGTCAGCCTCGTGCGGATGGAAAAACCCTTCATTTACGCCCCGCCTTCCCGAACCGTATAGCCGACGCCACGCACCGTTTGAATCAGTTTCACTTCCTCTTCAGTTCGATCGGCCTTGCCCCTCAGAAGGTGCATGAAGGCATCCAGATTCGTCGCTCCGATCTCGGTGTCGTAACCCCAAACCGTTTCGATCATCCGCTCGCGAGTCACCACTCTGCCGGCGTTCCGAAGCAGCAATTCGAGCAGACCGTACTCCGTCCGGGTAAGTTGCAGCACGCGCCCACCGCGCGCAACCTCCCGCGTCGCCGTGTTCATCGTCAGATCGCCGGCTTTCAGCACCAGCGCAATCGGCGTATTGCCCCGCCGCGCCACCGCCCGCAGCCGCGCGAAGAACACATCCAATTCGAAGGGCTTCGTCAGGTAATCGTCCGCGCCCGCATTCAGTCCATGAACCAGATCGCGGCTGGTATCTCGTGCCGTCAGCATCAGAATTGGCGTTTGGCAGCCTTGCTCCCGCAACCGTTGCACCACCTTGAAACCATCGAGCCCCGGCAACATCACGTCGAGCACAATGGCATCGAACTGGTTCGTCCGCGTCAGCGCCACCGCCTCCAAGCCATTCTGCTCCACAATCGCCGTATCTCCCTCCTCACGCAACGCGCGCTGAAGGTTAGAAGCGGTGATCGCGTCATCCTCTACGATTAAAACTCGCATCTCCGTGACTCCAGTGTTTCTCAGGTAACTCAATCTTGCATCAAACGGGGTTTGATGCAACTTTGAGATGCGCGTGTTTTCCTTATTTGGATGAAGATTCACGCGATCTGGCGTTCCACTCTCCCAGCCGTCGCCCTGACGGCATTGTTGAGCGGTTGCACCGCCATTCACGTCCGCCCGGCTATCGACACCCCGAGCGCCATCCGCAATCAGACGGGCTTCTCCCTCCCTCCCGATAGTGCCTCGACATTGCCCCCCGGAGTCGATCTTTCCAAACCGCTCACGTCTGACGACGCTGCCGCTATCGCCCTCTGGAAGAATCCCCAGCTCCAAGTCGATCTGGCCGCCCTTGGGTTGGCCCGCGGCGACCTGATCGACGCGGGACTATTACGAAATCCCCGCGTGGACCTGATCATTCCCGCAGGACTGAAGCCATTCGAGCTCCTTCTCAATTTCCCGGTAGAGGTCTTCTTATCGCGGCCGTTTCGAGTCGCCGCCAGCCAAGCCGCCTACGACCAGCTAGCTCAGAATCTTGTCCAGAATGGATTAAACACCCTACGCGACGCGCGATTCGCGCATGCGGACTTGGTTCTGGCCAAAGAGCGGGAAATAGCCGGCATCGCGGCTTCTGAACTCCGCAAACGCATCGCCCAACTCACAAGTCGACGCCTCCAGGCAGGGGATATCAGTGAGCTCGATGAAGTTGCCGCCCGCAGCGAAGAGGCGACCGCCGGCGAATTGCTTGTCCGCCTGCAACACGACACGGTTATCGCGGCCGAGCGGCTCCGCATACTGCTCGGCCTGTCACTCGATCACCCGAAGATCGATGTCGTCACCGCCCCGGTCGCTTTCGCCTCACCTCCACTCCCCGCCGACCTTCTCGAAAAAGCCCTCATCAATCGACCCGACTTGAGAGCCGCCGAGCTTGGTGTTGTCGCGGCTACCAAACGCGCGAAATGGGAGCATTCCCGCATTCTCGTTCTGGCGGGACAACTCAATTCAAAGGGAATCGGCACCAACGGAATCCTCACCAGTCCCGGCGTCAGCTTAGAACTGCCGATCTTCAATCGCAACCAGGGCCTCATCGCGCGCGCAGACGCCGACGTCCTCGCCGCCTCCAAGCAATACCTCAATCTCAAGCAACGGGTCGCCTTCGAGGTTTACGAATCGCGAGAGCTTCTTGTCCAAGCGCAGGACGCCCTCAATCGGCTGCGCGGACAAGTCATCCCCCCGCTCCAATCGGCGGCCACCCTCGCCGGGCAGCAATACGAAAAGGGAGACGTTGCCTACTTATTCGTTCTCGAGCAATCGCGCGGTCTGATTGACGCAAACCTGCGACTCGCCGACACCGAAGCCGCCGTACGGCGCAGCCAAGCCCAACTCGAACGGAGCGTTGGAACCAAGTGAAACGACTAAACCTATTCTCTCTCTCAATCGCCGCCGGCAGCCTGCTTCTCTCCAGTTGCCAACCACCCCCCCCGCCCCCCAAGGCCGCCGCCGCCGCAAAAGTCGATAACCGCGTCAAGGAAAGCGACCTCACCCGCGTCACCCTCACACCCGAAGCCGAAAAGCGGCTCGGAATTGAAACCGCTTCCGTAACCGAACGAACCGCCAACAACCAATTGAACATCGCCGGTGACGTCATGGCCATTCCTGGAAAATCCATCGTCGTCACCGCCCCAGCCTCGGGAACCGTCGTTCTTTTGAAGAAGACCCTCTCGGTCGGCGAGCCGGTTCGCAGCGGACAAGCCATTCTTCGCCTCACCCCAATGCTCGCGCCGCAACGCGACCTCAAGACCACCTACCAAGCCGACTTGCTTTCTGCCAAGTCGCGCGTCGACGCCGCCACCCTGCAGCTCGAACGCTCCCGGCAGCTATTACGCGACATGGCGGGCAGCCGGCGAAACGTCGAACTCGCCGATCAGGAATTCGGACAAGCCAAGGCGGCCTACGACGCCGCGCAAGTGCGGCTAACCCGCTTGGAAACTCATCCGCTCGATGCCGACGTGGACATGACGATCCCCGCCCCTTCGAATGGAATTCTGCGCCAACTGCTCGCCGCCGAAGGGCAAAATGTCGCCGGCGGAGCCCCGCTCTTCGAAGTCGCCGACTTCAGCCGGGTCTGGCTGCGCGTTCCCGTCTACGCCGGAGACCTGAAGGCTATCGGCTCACAGGACATCGTACTCATTCGGGACATGGATGGATCAGGTCGCACCCTCGAAGGCCGTCGCGTAAACGCGCCTCCCACCGCTGATCCCTTAGCCGTTACCACCGACCTCTACTACCAACTCGCCAACGACGATCTCCAACTCCGCCCCGGCCAACGTCTCTCCGCCTCCCTTCCGCTGAAAATCGCCGGACGCAAAGGCTTGCTCGTGCCCTTATCCGCCATTCTCTATGACTACAACGGCGGCACGTGGGTCTACCTCACGGAGAAGCCTCACGTCTATGAGCGCGTCCGGGTCGAACTTGCCGAAACCCTCGGCGCCATGGCCTTTCTCTCCCGCGGCGTTAAACCCGGCCAACAAGTCGTCACTCAAGGTGCCGCCGAGTTATTCGGCACTGAGTTTGGAGCTGGCCATTGAGAGCCCTCATTGCCACAGCTCTCTCGTTGCGATGGATTGTCGTCGGCCTCTCCGTCCTCATGCTCGTCGCCGGATGGCAGGTCATCAAGACCACCCCGCTTGACGTCTTCCCCGAATTCTCACCCATCCTCGTCGAAGTGCAAACCGAAGCCCCCGGGCTTTCCACCACCGAAGTAGAAAGCCTCGTCTCCACCCCCATCGAAAACGCCCTCAATGGGGTGAAGGGCATGAAGACAATGCGCTCCAAATCGGTGCTCGGCTTGTCGTCGGTCGTCCTCATTTTTCAGGACGGCACTGAACTCATGGCCGATCGGCAATTGGTGCAGGAACGGCTCCTCACCCTCACCGGTCAGTTGCCCGCCTTAGCGAAAACACCCGTAATTCTCTCGCCGCTCTCCTCCACCAGCCGCGTCTTGAAAATCGGCGTCTGGTCAGACAAACTCTCCCAAACCGAAATGACCACGCTCATCCGCTGGTCCGTGCGTCCCCGCCTCATGTCGATTCCTGGCGTCGCCAACGTCGCCGTCTGGGGGCAGCGCGACCGCCAGATCCATGTCCTCGTCGACCCCGAACGCTTAAGAGACTATCGCCTTACCCTCGCCGATGTCATCCGCGTCACCCAGGACGCGACCATGCCCGCCGCCGGTGGGTTTGTCGAGACACCGAATCAGCGCCTCTCCGTCACCCACATGCCCGCGGTCCGGACGGCGGAAGACCTTAAAAGCGTTCCCGTCGCCTTCCGGAACGGAGCGCCGATTCTCCTCGATAAAGTCGCCGCCATCACCGAAGGCCACCAAGCCCCCATCGGTGACGCGGTCATCAACGATCGGCCCGGATTGCTGCTCATTGTAGAAAAACAACTCGGCGCCAACACCCTGGAAGTCACCCGCAACGTCGAAAAGGCGATCGAACAACTCCGCCCCGGATTAAAAGATCTGCAACTCGATTCCACCATCTTCCGGCCCGCCACTTTCATTGAGATGTCACTCAGCAATCTCCAGAACTCGCTGCTCTGGGGCTGCGCGCTAGTCGCCGTCATACTCATCCTCTTTCTCTTTGAGTGGAGAACCGCCCTCATCAGCTTGACGGCCATTCCGCTCTCCCTCGTCGCCGCCGCGCTCATTCTCTATTGGCGTGGGAGCACGCTCAATACGATGGTCATCGCCGGACTCGCGATCGCCTTGGGTGAAGTAGTCGATGACGCCATCATCGACGTGGAAAACGTCTTGCGTCGATTGCGGCTCAATCATGCCTTGCCAGACCCTCTGCCTGCCTGGAAGGTCGTCCTGGAAGCCTCGCTGGAAGTTCGCAGCGCGGTCGTCTACGCCACCATCATCGTCGTCCTCGTCTTCTTGCCCGTGTTCTTCCTCGATGGGCTCGCCGGAACATTTTTCCGGCCTCTGGCTCTCTCCTATATTCTCGCGGTTACGGCTTCGCTTGCCGTCGCCCTCATCGTTACGCCTGCTCTTTGCCTCATTCTGCTGCCGAAAGTCAGCCGTGCCAAAAACCATGGCGAAACACGTCTCGTGCTCTGGCTGAAGGGAACCTACCGGCGTATCCTGCCCTCGCTTCTCGGCCGTCCCCGCACCATCTCCGTCATGCTCGTGGCGATCTTTGCCGTCACCGGCGTCGCCGTCACCTTTCTCGGCGAAGAATTCCTTCCGCAGTTTCAGGAGTATGACTTCCTCATGCACTGGGTGGAAAAACCCGGTACCTCTTTGCAGGCCATGCAACGCATTACCGTTCGCGCGAGCCGCGAACTGCGCGCCATTCCAGGCGTCCGTAACTTCGGTTCGCACATCGGACGAGCCGAAGTCGCCGACGAAGTCGTCGGACCCAATTTCACCGAATTGTGGATCAGTCTCGACCCCAAGGTCGCCTATGCGCCCACTATCGCCAAAATTCAAGAGGTCGTCGACGGGTATCCCGGCTTAACGCGCGATCTCCTCACCTATCTCAAGGAGCGGATCAAGGAAGTTCTTTCCGGCGGCAACGGAGCGATCGTGGTTCGTCTTTATGGCCCCAATCTCGCCGTGTTGCGACTCAAGGCCGGAGAAGTGAGAGATACCATTAACGGCATCCAGGGAGTAGCCAATCTTCAAGTCGAGCAACAGGTGGAAGTCCCGCAGATTGAAATCCGTCTCCGCCCGGACGCCGCCCAACGTTTCGGTCTAACTGCCGGAGACGTTCGCCGCGCGGCCATGACGCTTGTTCGCGGCACCAAGGTCGGCGAAATCTACGAGGACCAGCGCATTTTCGACGTTGCCGTCTGGAGCTCCGAAAAATCACGCAGCGATATTGCCAGTCTCGGTAGCCTGCTGATTGACGCACCGTTGGGAGGCAAAATTCCGCTCCGGGACGTGGCCGACTTGCGCATCGCGCCGACGCCTAATATCATTCAGCACGAGAACGCCAGCCGTAAGATCGATATCTCGTGTAACGTGAAGGGCCGTGACCTTGGAAGCGTAGCGCGGGAGATTGATGAGCGCGTCCGCGCCATGTCGTTCGACGCCGGTTATCACACCGAACTTCTGGGCGAGTATGCGGCCCGTCAAGCCGGCCAGCAGCGGTTACTCGCTCTCTCGGCGCTTTCTCTGATTGGGATTCTGATGGTACTGTTCACCGACTTCCGTTCGGTGCGTTTAACGACCCTGGTCTTCATCAGCCTGCCCTTCGCTTTGGTCGGCGGTGTGGTCAGCGTTCTCTTCACCGGTGGCGTGCTCTCCATCGGGTCGCTGGTCGGTTTCGTGACGGTGCTCGGTATTGCCGCTCGCAACGGCGTAATGCTGGTCAGCCACTACCGCCATCTTGAAGAATCGGAGGGTCAAACCTTTGGCCGGGAAATGATCATGCGTGGCGCTGAAGAACGCTTGGTACCGATTCTGATGACCGCGACCGCAACCGCGCTAGCGCTTCTGCCAATCGCTCTGGGAGGCAACAAGCCGGGCCAGGAGATCGAGCATCCAATGGCCGTCGTGATCTTGGGCGGCCTTGCTACCTCGACCATACTCAATCTTTTCGTTTTGCCTGTCTTAAGTCTTAGGTTTGCGAAGTTCACAAAAAGTAATTCAGTCGGGGATGAGTGAAAGCACGTCGGACTGAAAATTGTCGGCGTTCGCGGTCAAAACGGCGGTGATCGCGCGAGCCGGCGAGTGGTCTGCGGCTCTAGAGCAATTCTTGACTTAACCAAGGGAACATTCACAATGCTTGAAGCAAATTCTCGCCGTCTCCGGCGACATAGGGGCGAGCACCTGTGGGATGGCGGCCCAATCAGGGCCACCCTAAAACGTGGCCGTCAGCTTCTCCAGCTCGATGTTCCCCGCTTCGTCTTCCGATAAGAACTTTTCGCGCGGATCATCTGAGTATGCTCGCGCCATATCGATTTGCCGCCAAAAATCCAGGCCCTTCTGTTACGTCAGGATGTGCACTAATCCCTCGATTGATGCGGTGGTTGGGCGATAGATCGGACGAGAGATAGGACACGGCGCAAGCAGTAAGCAGCCGGGAACCGGAATGGGTAAACCAGAGGTTGCCGCGGGATTCCGGGGTAGCGGTCGCCAGCGAATTGAGCAAGGTACCGTTGATCGTCCAGCGTTCGATCAAGGCGGCCGAGGAGGCGAGCGTCGTGGCGTCGCGAGACAGCCGTACAACCGAAGTCGGCAGCGCCTGGGGAAGTGGAGCGATCGCGCGGTTGGCGAGGTTCAGACTGATCGAGTAGCCACTTCCAGCGGGACGGGGAAGAATGCCTCGACCGTCGCGGTTTGAAGGTTGACGAGGGAAAGGCCGGCATCGTGGCCCACGGCGGCGAAGAGGCCATCGGGACGCAGGGCGATGGACGTGGGCGGGCGAGCGAGAGCGAGCGATTGGTCGGCGCGGGTGAGAGGGGCAAACAGGGGGAGAGAATTGGGCGTGTCGCTTGTGAGAGGGAGGCGGTGAAGGGAGCGAGAATACGCCGACTGCGAGACCCGATAGGAGAAATGGTGTCGGGCGGGCAGGGTGCCGGATCCTTCCTGGGAGATCGGAAGCCACCTGTTGCTGGCAACGATACTGCCCGCGCGGCGGACTGGGTTTGGATTCGGCGCTACGTGAGCAAACAGTGTGCTTCCTCCGGTGGCGATAAGGGGACTGATGAGCGTGATCCATGGATCTGCGGGGTCGGGAGATAGACGCATGCGCTTGGCCCGAAGATGCCGATATTAACAAGACCGCCTTGAGGTCCAAGCGTGCGGATTTGGGAAAGCAGCGTGGCATCTCCGCCTGTGGCGGCCAGCTCCACGATTCAGGCGGGTGTGGCTGTCTGCTGACTCCTGCCCGTATCTCCGTCAAAGTTCTGAGTGGCTGCCGCAGCGGAAACGACAAAAGAGCATGGCGACGAACTGGTCCCCGCAACGGAAGCGGCGGGCGTGATGCTCGCCGTGATGGCGGCGGACAACCTGCCGGCTTTCGCGTCGAAGGTCCTCCGCAAGCCGTTGGCGGTGAAGCGGTGGGCGTGTCCTCCCACGGAGCCGGTTGTCTTGGCACCCGTCGAACTGCTCGACGGACCGAAACAGTGACAGATGTGGCCCAGAACCCGAAAAGCGCCTAAACATTCTTTTATTCGCCGTATCCCGACGATAAAGACACGATTAAACGAAGCCAATTAGG
>JBBRIO010000092.1:0-12714 GCA_038220855.1 Bryobacterales bacterium
CCGGGCATCACGGGCTTGGATCTCGAGGCGCTGAGTTTCATGGGCTACGATCACAATTCGCTGCACGATAAGCGGGCTGTGGCGGTGCCGGCTGAACTCAATATCTGCCACTGTTCAGAGTGCCGGGGAGAGGGGGATCGCGTGGCGGTGGTGGCTGATTTGCTGGATCAGATTGGGCGGGCTACGACGCTGCCGATTGACTTGCGCTACACGGATGACCCGGCTTTCTACGGCGGCAAATCGTATCTGCCGCTGGGTTCGCTCGCGGGCCGGGTGCAGTCGATTACGCGCACTTGGTTCGGAAAGCCGGCGGGGCAAATGGTCGTTCCGAAGGGCGATCCGGTGCCGGCCAATGTGGGCTTTCAGTTTCATCCGCCGGATACGAATTCAGCGGTGGAGCTTGAGGAACGGTGGGGCCGCGCGGCGGGCGCAAACGCCGTGGGCCTTTACTGCTACGGCTTGGCGAATCAGGAACACTGGGGTTGGGTCAAGCGCATCGCTGGACGGTGAGCCCGCCCGGGATTATTACTCTACCGTCACAACATGCGCCAGGCGATTTATCCCGCTCGCGGGTTCCCAGACCTCGGAGTTCGCCAGTCGCACGGCATACTCGGGACGGCCCTGAAGCGATGCAGCCAAGTCCGGCAACCAGAGCAATACCTCGTACTCTCCGGCGGCAATGGCTTCCGGAAGGTTAGCGACCACCCGCACCGCCATTTCGCGCCCCGGCATCCAACGCCGCGGGTCCTCCCCGGTCGTCAAACGGACTGACTCGCCCCCGGCCTTGGGCCGCAACACGACTTCGACCGGTCGCTTGTTGTACAGGTTGCCGAAGCCTTCGTTCACCACCTTGAACGTCAGTCGGAACTCACCGCCGGGCACTGCGGCGGCTTGGGCTTCCGATTCGACCATCCGGAAACGGTATCCCAGCCGTCGCTCGATTTCCGGCATGCAGCCGCCCGCGCGCCAGCCGTCCAGCACACCCTTTCGTAGCCGCTATTCAGTGTGTTGAAATGCAGTTCATCAAGCTGGCGAAGGGCGTTTTCGCAACCGATAAACGGTTGCGCCTCCGCGTTCGAGTTGCACGTCTCGCCGCCTTGGGGCACAAACAGGTTGTCCTGGCGGTAGAATTCTTTCTCGCGATCGATGCTGTTCGTGTGCGTGCCCCAGTCGGCCTTCGAAGCCAGGAAGCAGTCGTTGTGCGCCCCGGTGCGGGCCTTGGGCGATTCGCTGAACGCCTCGATCTCAGTCAGCGGATCCGGCCCGTTGAGGTCCATCTTGTGGCGCGGATAGCGCAGCGTGATCATGCGGCCGGCCGGGAGCACCTCCAGCAGTTTGTCTACGGTGGCCCGGCTCTTGGGTTCACCCGTTGCCACCACGCTCCGGGAATCGGGTCAAATAGCCCGTTGGTGGAATCGTGCCATTCGCCCCACGTGCCGATGAAGCCAGCCTCGACAAACGCGATCACATCCTCGTTGGCAACCAGTGCTGGGCGCAAGTGTTCCAGGTGCTCCAGGATCCTCTCCGCGCTCGCGGCCGGCGCCTCAGCGCCTCGCCGCGATCGCCCAACTTTGAACAGGCTTCGACTTTCCTGATTCGAGAAAGTCCTTCCGGCGAACACCTGATTCTAGTCGACACTATCCTCGCGCGCGACTGTTTGTCTGGTCCGGCGCTCACGAGAAGTTTGTACAATCCAACCGTCGCAAGAAACAGATGGGATTGCGGCCGGAAGCGGGTGCTCGAGCGTCATGGGCGTCGCCGAGGATCGGGGCGGGCTTCGAGTCGGCGTGGGTCGGGAGGAGCGGCGTTGCTCCCGGATGAAGCCCTTCAAACCCAGGCGAGTCGACCATTTCGATGCGAGGGCGGTAGCTCGCTTCGGCCGCCGAAAACCCTGGAAAGTTATGGCGGTGAGGGTGGGATTTGAACCCACGGTACCCGTAAAGGTACGGCAGTTTTCGAGACTGCTCGATTCAACCACTCTCGCACCTCACCGCATGACTACTACCACTCTACCAAACCCCACGGCATTCTACATGAAGTAGTCTTTCACCTTGTCGAACAAACCCCGTTCCTGCGGTTCGGTATCCGTCGGCAAGACCTCCCGCAACTGCTCAAACAACTTCCGCTGCTCGCGCGACAGCTTGCCGGGAACCTTTACGCTCACGTTCACAATCACGTCGCCCCGGCCACCCGAATTCAAGTACGGAACGCCCTTGCCCCGCACCCGAACCTGCTCGCCGTGCTGCGCTCCTTCAGGAACCTTCACGCGCTCCAGGCCGTCGAAGGTCAACACGTCCAGCTCGGTACCCAACGCCGCCTGGGCGACGTTGATCGCCACCGTGCAGTGCAGGTCGTTCTCCCGGCGTTCAAACACGGGATGCTCCTTAATCAGCAGCACGACAAACAAATCGCCCGACGGACCACCGTTCGAACCAGACTGCCCTTCGTTCGCTAGCCGCAGCCGCGTGCCATTGTCGACTCCCGGCGGAATCGTCACCCGCAACTTTCGATCCACCCGCTGAAACCCTTCGCCAGCGCATTTCGCACACGCCTTGCGAATCAGCTGGCCCCGGCCGGAACAGGTCCGGCAGGGCTGGCGAATCGTCAGGAAGCCCTGCTGAAGCAGTACTTCGCCCTTGCCTCTGCACGTCGCGCACTGCGTCAGGCCGTCGTTAGAATCCGCTCCGGTCCCTTTACAAAGCCCGCACTGCTCAGCGCGGGGCACCTGAATTTCGGCGCTCATGCCGCGAATCGTATCTTCGAGCGTGATCTCCAGGTCGTACCGAAGGTGTTCGCCCTGCCGCGCCCGCGTCCGTCCCCCCCGCTTCCCGCCGCCAAACAGATCGCCGAAGCCGAAGAAATCACCTAGAATATCGCTGAAATCGCCGAAGGTCTCCGGGTCGAATCCGCCCTGTCCGCCGCCCGCGGCTCCCGATACACCTTGATGCCCAAAACGGTCGTACGCCGCCCGCTTCTGCGTATCGGCCAGCACGCCGTAGGCCTCGGCCGCTTCCTTGAACTTCTCTTCCGCTGCCTTGTCACCCGGATTGCGGTCCGGATGATGCTGCATCGCCAACTTCCGATAGGCGGCCTTTAACGATGCCTCATCGGCACCCTTCGCCAGCCCCAGAATTTCGTAATAGTCGCGCTTACTCACCGGACAGCAACCCTCACCATCGCCGGCCGCAGCGAACGACCCTTAAAGTTATAACCGCGCTGAAAAACGCTCAAAATCGTTTGGTCTTCCGCCTCTTCGGTCGTCACCATGTCGATCGCATGATGCAAATGCGGGTCAAACTTGGCACCCACCGATTCCAAGGGCTCCAGGCCTAGCTTCTTCAGCGTATCCAGCGTCCGTTGATAGATCAACTCCATCCCGCGGACGTATTCGGCGTCGGTACACGGTACCCCTAACGCCCGTTCAAAATCATCGAGCACCGGTACGATGGCGCGAACCGCCTCCATCGCCGAGTATTCGCTCGATTCAATCCGTTCCCGCTCTGCCCGACGGCGCGAGTTCTCAACATCGGCTCGCTGTCGGAGCATCTGATTTTGCAGCTCACTCTTTTCCGCCAATAGGGCGTCTCGCTCGGCGGCCAGACTCGCGCTCGCCTCCGGCGACATCGGCTCGCCAGATAGTACCTCTTCATTATCCATGTCCACACTCACCCTTTAAGTGTATCTCGGCTCCGCCCGGCTTACGAACCCTAGGCCGAAAGCGCTTCCACCGTCGCGCCAACTTCGGCAACCGCGGCGACCACTTGGCTATAGTCCATCCGCATGGGACCCAGCACGGCGAACTTGGTCGATAGCCCGGTGGGCAACGTTACCGTCAGGCCGATCAGGCTTAACTCTTCCATGCTCGGATGCACGTCGCCCAATCCCACCTGCACCCCCACTTCGCCCGGTGCCGCTTCCAGGAAATGGTCGAGCAGAGCCAGAAGCCGCTGCTTCTCTTCGAGCGTCCGAAACAAATCGCGCAGCTTTTCTTTGTCGAGCGAGAGATCGATCAGGAACAGGTTTGACGTGCCTTCCAGGTGCACCTGAGGCTTTAAACCCACTTCCAATAAACCCTTCTGATACAGCATCTCCAACCGCTGCAGCATCGCGTCGTACATCGCCCGCTCTTCGGCCAACCGTTGACGCAACTCGACGTGAATGCGGGAAAGCGTCCAACCGGCGAAGTTCTCGTTGAAGTAGTTCCGAACCGTGTTGAGCTCGTCCTGCGTCGTCGAACGATCCAGACCCACCACCCGGTTGCTCACCCGGTGATCGCGCGTCTCCACCACCATCAACACCCGCCGATCCGCGAGCAGCAACAGTTCAATCTGCGCCAAGGTTTGCGACTGGGATGGGATCGAAGCCGTAATCCCCACGTTGTGGGTCATCTCCGTCAGCAGGTGGCTCGACATCTCCAGCCGGCTTTCCATACTGTCCGCTCGACCGAGCTGCGACCGCATCCGCTGGACATCGACGAGCGAAAGTCGACGCGTCGCCAAGTTCTGCACGTAGCTCCGAAAGGCCTTTACGGTCGGAATCCGGCCAGCCGACGTATGAGGCTGCGCCAGATAGCCTTCCTCGAACAGGTCGGCCATCACGTTCCGAATGGTCGCCGGGCTCAAATGTCCACCCAATTTGGCAATCGTTCGAGAAGCCACGGGTTCGCCGGTCTCGATGTAGGATTCCACAATCGAGTGCAGTATCGAGCGAGCCCGCTCCGCATATTGCGACCGATTCACCATAGCGCGTTCGAATGATTGTAAGAGACCTGAAACCTTAGCGCAACTGTCCTATTCTACCCTAGGTTATTGGCCCTTCTGATTAATGAGGTCCACGATGGCCTTGCTGAACCCTTCGACGTAGCCAACGCCCCGATTCATGAGATTTTCCCGAGTCATGTAGTCCGCCGGCAGATCCGGTTGAATGCCAACATTTTCGATGTAGATCGACGTGGGATAGCCCGGCGCGGTGTACGCCTTCGCCCGGGTCAAGAGCGAAATGGTAGAGCGGGCGCTGCCCTCGGAGTAAAAGCCGGCCACGTTCTCCGTCGTGGCTCCGCCCGCCCCGGCCGTCCGATATCCGTAGAGCGTCGCGATGGCATTGTCCTGCGCCATTGAGGCAAAAATGTCGCCCGCCGACGTCGTGAACTCATCCACCAGCAGCAACACCGGTTTGTCGTACCCGATGGGCTGGAAGAACCGATCCACTACCGGGTCCGCCTCCAATGACGCTCCGCAAATCGCCACCGGGCCGGTCCGTCCACGATTCTCTCCAAAGGCCGTCAGTACGTCCTTGTAGGCGTTCCCAAACATGATCACTTCCCAAGGCTCCAAGCCATCGTCGACGGTCAACTGCGCCAAATCATAAAACGACTGCACCCAATCGAGCGTCGAGCGGATCTCGTTCCCAAACGTGAAATATCGTTTAGTCGTCAAGTAACCCATCAGATCCGCGCCGTAGCAACCAAATCCGCCTGGGTTCCGCATCACGTCGACCACCAGCCCATCGGTGTTCGCCTTCAAAAACGCGATCTCCGTCGCCCACTGCCGCAGCGGCAGGAAAAGAACGCTAAAATCCGTCGGGAGGAAATCGGATATCCGGATGTAGCCGATCCGCTTTCCGTCAGAGACGTACGTTCCCGAATAAAAATAGTCCGCTCTGTTCCGGCCCAACCGCTGCACGAAATTGGCCGGCAGCCGGAAGATCGGCCCCCGCGCCCCAAACCCGGTCAGATGCCGCCTCGCCGCGGGCACCACATTCTGTTGCAACCGTGCCCGTAGCCGTCGCGCCGCATTCATCTCTAACGGCTTGTCTCCCTCTAACGGCTCCGCTTCGGTCTCGTCGGTGTTCGCCCGGACTCCCGCCGCAAAGCGGACGTTTGGTACCGGCCCCAATTTCGTAACCGGAAACCCGGATTTATCCCAGCGAATCGTGTGGCTCGACTCGAGGCCGTCCACCTTCCGAACAACGATCGTCGCCGTATCGCCCAAACGGCTCGCCAGCGGGAGTTGGGACTGATCCCGAAAAACCAGCAGATCGGTGGCGTAGCGCATCGTCGAACGTTCATTGGCAAACTTGACGCCCCGCGAAATCTCCCGCACCACCTCCATCACCGGTCGGCCGTCAAACAAAACGACCTCGTCCCCCACCTCGAACGGAAACCGCGATACCGGCAGGTAGGAACGGTCGATCTGCTCGATCAGAACCTTGCCGCCATAAATGTCCGTGTAGATATGCAGATCGGCGACGAACGTCGACTTCGCCACGTACGAAGAATGAATGTCGTTGAACCCGGCTACGTACTCGGAAAGAACCTGTAAATAGTCCAGATCGTCGGTCGTCTTCCGAATCCGGTCCACCCACGGCGCGACTTTGTACAGGTCAAACTTCTCCGTTTCGAGCTTCCACTCATAGGGCGCGTACTGTTTGGCATACAAGGCGACGACGGTCTGGAAGTCAGCCAACTTCTGTTCCACCGTCAGTTGCGCTGCCGCGGGCCAGCAGGCGACCGCGATCAGCACGCTAGCGCGTACCAAATGGCTCAAGCGCTGGTACAATAACCCTTTGCTCGAAGGAATAAATTGATGGTTCAAGCTCTCTTGCGCGGATACAGTGTGCTGTTTCATGGGGTCCTTTGTCTGTTCTGCTTCGCCATGGCGTTCGTAGGATGGCTGGTGAGCAGCACTTCGATGTCGATTGATGTGCTCCCCTGGAGTGGCTGGGAGCTGCAATGGTCGCTCTTTGTATTATCGGCCTTCGGGCTGATTGCAACAGGCCTGGCCGCCACTGGAAGAATGGGAATTCTGTTTTTGGCCTGGACGGTTGCCGTCGTTGGCCTTATCGGACGCGGTCTCTGGGCCACGCGATATTACGATGGCCCAGAGGATCTCCAGGCCTCTTTATTCCTGCTGTTGGGGGCGGTGGCGACCGTTCTCGGAGCGATCAGCATTCTCCGTAAGCCCGCCGCCAAGCGCCGCTAACCCCAAAGCGCGTCGATCGGTCCGTAGAGGTCCTGGCTCGAAAACGGTACGTATTCAAACCCACGTCCCAGGGGGTCATCTCTCCGTACCGTCGTCCAGTCGATGCCCAGCGCGGAGTAAATTGTAGCTTCCAGGTCTTCGGCCCGAATATCCCGCTCGCGCGCCCAGCCCGGCTCAGTGGTTGCTCCGCCGCGATCGTCGGTGGATCCAATCGCGCGCCGGCCTTGTATCCCCGCTCCGGCCACCAGAGCAGCCTGCTGCAGGAAGTGGTCCCGCCCGGCGGTCTGGTTCGGCGTGCTCAGCGTACGGCCAAACTCGCCCATCGCCACCACCAGCGTCTGCTCCAGCATCCCGTCCTGCTTCAAATCGGCCAGCAGCGTCCCTAACGCCGTGTCGAATTGCCGCCCCAGGGAATTCGCATTGGCGGGGTTCAAGCCGCCCGAGTAGATATTCGCATGCATATCCCAGCCGCCCACCGAGATCTGCACAAATCGCGTGCCCAGATTCGCCTTCAACAAATTCTTCGCCGTGATACAGGCGCTGCCGAACCCGGAGCTCCCGTAGCGCAACCGCTCGTTGTTGTCGAAGGTAAACGTGCGCGCCACCTCCGGGTTGTACATCAGCTTGCGCGCCGCCTCACCCCACTTGGCGTTCTCGATCGCCGACGCTCCCAGCTCCCCCGAAATACGCAGTTCCGTGTCCATATCGACCAGCAGATTCACCCGGCGGTCATACGCCGGTTGCCCGTCAAAGTGCGTCGTATTCGCCAGACCCGCTCCGCCCGGATTCACGTAAAACGGCGCATGCTCCGGCGGCAGATAGCCCTGCGCCGGGCCCGTCCCCGTATTCAGAGAGACGAAGGCGGGCATCGTCCGATTGGCCGACTGCGCCCCCAACTCAAGCGACACGATCGAACCAATGTGCGGAGCGATTTTCGACAGCCCCGACAGCGGATTCCGCCCGATCTGCAGCCAGGATTGCGCCAACCCGTGCGCGGCGTTCCAGCTCTTAATCGAGCGGACCAGGGCAAAATTATCAATCTGTTCGGCCAGTTTTGGGAACAGCCCCTGCGGCCACATCACCCCGTCGTAGCTGGTCGCGTTAAACGCCGCCGGGGTCCACGCTCCGACTTTCAAATCGAACGTGTCGGTGTGGCTCGGCCCCCCGTTCATCAGGATAAAGATGCAGTTCTTGGCCTTGCTCTGCGTTCGCACGGCCGCTTTCGCCACCGTCTCCATGGGCCGTCCGGGCATTAAAAAGTATCCGCCCAGCCCCGCCCCCAAGTGGCGGAAAAACATTCGCCGGCCCAACTGGGGCCCCTTCCAGAAATGCCGCCCCGTGACGCCCGTCCAATCAATTCCAAATTTATCTTTCGCCATGGTCGTCGCTCCTCAATAGCTGTAAAGAAAATCGATTTTGTTGATCAGCGTCCACGCCAGATCTTCAATCGCCGTGTTTTTCGCCGCCGCGGTTGTCGCGCGCGCCAGGAATAGTATCGCCTTCTGCCGCTCGACCGCATTCGCTTCCCGCCCCAAATACAGAGGAAACAAATGGCTGACGATCGCGTTCGGATCCGTCATCCGGGATGCCGCCAGCAGATTCGCCGAACTCGCCACTCGAATCCGGTCGCGGACAAACTGGTCGTTCATCAGCGCCAATTGCTGCAAAATAGACCCGTCCTGCCGCCTCACCTGGGTATCCCGGTTTCCGCGCAGAAATACATCCATGAAGTTCCGCCCGTTCCCGGCGTTGTTCTGCGGCTCGCTCGTATCCGGCAGCGCCCATGCGCTCCTCACCGGTTCGCTAAAACCGGCGATCGTATAGGCCGGCAGATTCCCACTGGCCTGCGCCAACGCATCGTGCAGCTCTTCGGCTTCCAGCCGGCGGGCGTAGTGCCGGGCATAGAGCGGCACATAGTCCGGCTTCCATTCGCCCTCGTATCGGGAGCTCAACTGGTAGCTCGACGAAGTAACGAGCACCCGCAGCGCCTCCCGTAAGTTGTAGTCCGTGCTCGCCAGTTGCCCAGCAAGCCTCGCCAGCAGTTTCACATGCTGGGTCTGGAAGCTCCATGGCTCGGGCGGCGCCTGGTCCGGATCCAGCCGCGCCGGGTCCAACTGGTCCACCGGCTCCACCAACCCCAGGTTGAAAATCTGTTTAAACAGTCGATTGGCCAGGTTCTTGGCAAACATCGGGTCGCTCACCATCTCGGTCGCGTAAGCCTCGCGCCAACTCTGTCCGTTCGCCGGGGCCTTCCCGCTCCGATACTCCGGCGTTATATTCAGGATCGTCCCCACCCGCACTCGATTCGGCCGGTTCCCGAAATTCGTGTTGAGGTCGTAGGTTCCCGTCGCGCGGTCCGATACGTCAAAGCTATTCGTGAAGAAATTTCCCGCAATGTTCGGTCGCCCCGCCACGTTCTGGCGCGAAAAAAACGCCGCCATGCGAAAAGTGTCCATCCGCGTCACCGACTTCGCCCACAGGCTCAGCTCGTCCAAATGGCGGCGACCATCGTGGCAGGTCAGGCAGTCGTAGTGGCCTAGACCCAAAAACACCCCCGCGGCCCGCACGTTGGCGGAATCGTATCGGTCCTGAACCGGGCCCCCTGGCGTGATCGTCCTCACGCCCCAGTTGGCTGGGCCGCTTTCGTAGTTGTTCCCCGAACCCGCCACCAGTTCCCACGCCACCTCGCGCAGGCTCTTCTCCTTAGCCACCGCCTGCAACAGATAGTTATGCAGCGCGTTCCGGCCGTCGTTCTGCTGATTCACATTGGTTGCCGTCCGCTGGTTCCCCACCAAATCCCCAAGCCACGCCGCCCACCGATAGCTGAACTCCGGGGTATACAGCAGACGGTCAATCAGCCCGTCACGCTTACCCTCGGTCCCATCTTTCACGAAGGCGGTTATCTCCTCGGGACGAGGCAGCCGTCCAATCAGGTCCAGATACAGCCTCCGCACGAACTCTTCGTCGGTTGTCAGCGGCGCCACCGGGATCCGATCTTTCTCCAGTCGGCCTAGAATCTCCTCATCGACCAGGTTTCGCCAGGGTAAATCCCAGGCGTTCACCGTCCGGGCCGCGGAGGCACCGCGCAGCTTCCCCAGGGCCATCGTCCGATCATTTACTGATCGGAACGCTCGTTCCTGCTGCAGCAGAAACTCGTCCGGATCCCTTTGAAACGTGCAGTTTTCTCCCGACTGCGCAAAAAGTCCACTTAAAATAGAAAAATAGACAATAATCCCAATGGGCCGCATAGGCACCTCGTTACGAACAGATTGGTTCTGCCAACCCGGCTAAAAAAAAGAAGTTGTGGGGAAATTTACCCAATCCGAACGGTTGGGGGGAACGCGGTATTCAGATTATGGCACAACCATCAGTTGGAATCGACCTTACAGGGAGCGAGCTAAAGCCGAGCGGCTGGGCGTGCCTGGATGGCCTCGTCGCCACTGCCGCCCTCCTCCGCTCCGACGCCGAACTGCTCGCCGCCACGCTCGCGGTCAATCCCGCGGTCGTCTCGCTGGACTCTCCGCTTGGGCTACCCCGCCTGCCCGGCACCATCATGCGGGATGCCGAACGGGAGTTGATGGCGCTCCGGATCGGCGTCTATCCCTGTCTGTTGCCTTCGATGGTCCGGCTCACTCACCGTGGCATCGCCTTGAAGCGGACGATCGAGCGCCACGGCATTCCGGTGATCGAGGGCTTCCCCGGCTCGGCGCAGGATGCGTTGGGCATCCCCCGTAAGAAAACCGATCTGGCCGGTCTCCGCCAGGGCTTGGTCGACTACGGGCTCCACCTGCCCAGCCGATCGCTAAAGCACGACGAGCTCGACGCGATCACGGCGGCTCTGGTCGGCCAATTCTGGCTCTCCGGCGACTACCACGCCTTCGGCAACGACGAGGAAGGGCCCATCATTACCCCGTGCCGAACTCGCGGCAAGGTCCGCCTGGATCCCTACAGCCGGCTAGCCGAAAACTACCTCGCCTTTCGCTGGGGCCTCCGGCACCATCCCGACGGGATCCCCTTGGCGCCGGTTTCTGCCAAGACGAACAAGACCTTCTTCACATCGCTGGATGCGCTAGCGCGTGCCGCCGGTTTCGAGCTCGACCCCGTCGTAGATCGCAGCGATCGGAATCTCGATGCCTAAACTGGACAGCTCCAGCATCCCACCCACATCGGTGAACTCGGAAAGCACCCACTCATTGTTGCCCGCCCGTCGATAGCGCTCCACCCGCACTGTCCCCTGCGCGACCAACAAATACTCTTGCAAGGATTCGATGCGCCGATAATGCGCCGATTTCTCTCCCCGGTCGTACGCTTCGGTCGCCTTGGAAAGTACTTCGATGAGCACGACCGGGTTCGCTATGGCCATATCATGAGTTCCCGCCAACTCGACCTTTCCGCAGACCACGGAGACATCCGGGTAGGTCTCGAGGCCAGTCGCCAGCACCACAACTCGCTGGCTAGAGCCCAGAGTCTCGCAGCCCGCCCTCCAAATCTTTGCCAGCAAACGAGAGCAGATCTGACTGTGCGGAAGCGTCCCCCCGCTCATCGCGAACACTTCCCCGTTCAAATATTCGAACCGCTCGCCCGTCTCTTCTTCGAGCTTCATGTACTCAGCGGGGCTAATTCGAGGAACTGCTGCCGTAGCCATAAGCTTATCGCCCTCCGCTCGCCTCGAACGCAACCCCATCGTAAATCGCAGCGATTGGAATCTCGATTCCTAAACTCGCCAGCTCCAGCATTCCACCCGCATCGGTAAACTCGGAAAGCACCCACTCATTCTTCCCGGCCCGTCGGTACCGTTCCACCCGCACCGCATCCTGCGCAACCAACAAATACTCCTGCAACGATTCAATGCGCCGATAATGCGACGATTTCTCCCCTCGGTCGTACGCTTCGGTCGACTTGGAAAGTACTTCGATGAGCACGACCGGGTTCGCTATCGCCATGGCATTCGTCCCCGCCATTTGGGCCTTTCCGCAGTACACCGAGACATCCGGATAGGTCTCGAGGCCAGTCGCCAAAACCACGATCCGTACGTCCGAGCCCAGCGTCTCGCAGCCTCTCCCCTCGAGCAAAACCCCAATCCGCCGGTTCAATCTCGCCGAAATCAGACCATGCGGAAGCGTCCCCCCGCTCATCGCAAACACTTCCCCGTTCAAATACTCGAACCGCTCCCCCGTCTCCCCTTCGAGCTTCATGTACTCAGCGGGGCTAATTCGAGGAATCGGTGCGGTAGCCATACGCCTATCGTACCTCGGTCACCATCGCCTCGATGTCCCTGCTCAACTGAGCCAGCGCCGGCTTCACGCTATAAAACATATGCCCCGCTTCGTACATCCGCGTCGTGATGTTCTTCTTGTACTCCGCCGGCAAACCCATATGGCTAAACGTATACTCCGTCGCAAAATAAGGCGTCGCCAAGTCGTAATAGCCCGACCCGATATACACCTTCATATACGGATTCTTCGCAAACGCATCCCGCAGAATATCAGCCGTTTCGACGTACTTGTTCTGTCCGCCCGCGCCATAGTCCCAAGGCCCAATCCCCCCACCCAAAATGTAATACTGCAGGTCCGACTCATACCCCAACTCCCGCCGTGCGTAGTCGTTAAACGCCGCCGTATACGGCGCCCGGATCGCTGTCATCGCCGGGTCAAACCCAGCCACTTCGTCCCCGTTGTTCCCTTCCACCGCCGTCAACCGGCCATCCAAGCGCCCTACCACCTTCCCTTCGCTC
>JBBRIO010000093.1:0-12541 GCA_038220855.1 Bryobacterales bacterium
AATACGAACCGGGAGAACCTGCCGCCGCGCGGTGGGGGCGATGCGTTTGTGACGAAGCTGAACGCGACCGGTTCGGCGGTCGAATACTCGCTATTACTCGGTGGGTTTGCGCTGGACCAGGGAAATGGGATTGCCGTGGACGGGGCGGGGGCGGCCTACGTGATTGGCGAATCGCGGTCGGACAATTTCCCGACGACTGAGGGTGCCCTCCAGGTGACGCGGCGCGGGGCCTCCGATGCGTTTCTGGCCAAAATCCGCGCGGATGGAAGCGGCTTGGCCTACTGTACGTATTTTGGCGGTGAGGCCCAGGAGACGGGAAATGCGGTGGCGGTAGACACGTTGGGAAATGCTTACATAACCGGACAGACCTATTCGGCTGAGATGCCGGTGACGTTCAACGCCTATCAACGTACAGCCGCGCTCACGCCGGATGCCTTTGTGGCGAAGATCAGCCCGCAGGGTTCCAGCATTTTCTACAGCACCTATCTGGGTGGTGACGCCGAAGATATCGGTCTTTCGATAGCGGTGAATCGGATTGGGGAAGCTTATATCGCGGGACAGACGAACTCGGCAAATTTCCCGTTCCGGAATGATGGACCGCTACCGTCGGCGCCTTTAGCGGGAGGGTTTGATGGGTTCCTGACGAAGTTGAATTTCGGCGGAAGCCTGGTGGCCTTTTCGACCCACGTGGGCGGCACAGGAACTGACTCATTAAATGGGATTGCGCTCGACAATGCCGGGAGGATTTGGGGCGCGGGGTCGACGGATTCGACGAACTTGCCGACCACGCCGGGCGTGTTGGCGGCGAAGTTGAACGGGGCTTCGGATGGATTTGTCGTGCGGTACGCCGAGATTACGGTGCGGGTTACACCGGCAGCGGCGTCGCTCGGCGCGGGGGAAAGTCAGCAATTTCTGGCGGACGTGACCAACACTGCGAACACGGCCGTGCGGTGGTCGATCTTTCCGGCTTTAGGTTCGATTTCGACGACCGGATTGTACACGGCACCGGCGAGTTTTTCGCAGACGCCGACGGTGACGGTGTCGGCGATTTCGGCCGCGGATGGGACGAAGATCGGTGAATCTGTGATTACCTTAATCCAGCGGGTGCAGGTAGCGGTGAGCCCGGCGACAGTGACGCTGACGGCGAATCAGACGCAGCAGTTTACGGCGACGGTGCAAGGATCGCCGAATGGGGCGGTGACTTGGACCTATACGCCGCAATCGGGGACGCTGACGAACACGGGCCTCTACACGGCACCGGGGATCATCCTTGCACCCAGCACGGTGACGCTCCGGGCGGCTAGCGTGGTGGACTCCCAACGCGTGGCGA
Organism: Bryobacterales bacterium; assembly: GCA_038220855.1. Taxonomy (GTDB): domain Bacteria; phylum Acidobacteriota; class Terriglobia; order Bryobacterales; family Bryobacteraceae. Next base: position 1,331 of record JBBRIO010000093.1, read on the forward strand.
CGGCGACCATTTCGCTGCAGCCGCCGACCGGGCCGCCGGCCCCGGAGATTTCGATTGCGGGCGTGGCGAACGCGGCGAGCTTCCGTTCGGCGACTGAACAGGGCGGGGTTTCCCCTGGGCAATTGGTGACGTTCTTCGGCAAGGACATGGGACCGGTGCAGCTCGCCGGTGCCCGGTTTGACGGAGCAGGGTTGGTGGCGAGTTCGGTGGCGGGGACGCGGGTGTTGTTTGACGACGTTCCCGCTCCGATCATTTACACGAGCGCCGGTCAGTTGTCGCTGGTAGTGCCTTATTCGGTCGAGGGGAAGGCGACCACGCAGGTGCAGGTGGAGTATGAAGGGCGGCGATCGAATACGATTGCGCTGCCGGTGATTTTAGCGGCTCCGGCGATTTTTACGGCTGACTCGTCCGGTCGAGGACAGGGGGCGATTCTGAACCAAAATGGATCGGTGAACAATATTCGTAACCAGGCGGACAAGGGAAGTGTCGTGGTGTTGTACTTAACCGGCGAAGGGGCGACGACTCCGACGGGCGTGGATGGCCGGCCCAATGGTGCGGGAGCGCCGCGGCCGAAGCTTCCGGTAAATGTCAGCATTGGCGGGGTCGACGCGCTGGTTGAGTACGCGGCGGGAGCTCCGGGGCTGGTGGCGGGGGTGATGCAGATCAACGTTCGGGTGCCGCTGAGTGTGCAGGGCGGCGAGTTGCCGGTGATCGTGACGGTGGGTAGTGCGGTGAGCCGGTCGAACGTAACGGTGGCGGTGAATTGATGCGAATGCTTTTCGGGCTGGTGTTCGTGGTGGCGATCGCACTGGGGCAGGTGCCGCGCTATGAGGTGAAGCGGACGACGGGGCCGGTGGCGGTGGATGGCCGCGTGGATGACGCTGCGTGGCAGAGTGCGGCCGCGGTAGAGTTCTTATTTCCGTGGGAGTTTCAGAAGGGTGCCAAGCAGAAGACGGTGGCGCGAATCCTGCGGGATGAGCGGTATTTGTACGTCTCCTACGTCTGTGACGATAGCGACATTACGGCGCAGTTTGAGAAGCGGGATGATCCGACTTATCGAGACGACGCGGTGGAGCTATTCATCAATCCGAAGCCTTCGCAGTCAAACTATTTTGGTTTGGAGATGAATGCGCGCGGCGTGCTTTACGACTATTTTTATCTGTTTCCGGAGTTCTTGCTGAAGCGGATGGACTTCACTGACGCGCGGGTGAAGACACAGCGGACGGCCAAGGGCTGGTCGCTCGAGTTGGCGATTTCCTGGGCTGATTTTGAGGGTCTGGGGACGGGGAAGCCGCCGGCGCGAGGGGAGATATGGACGGCGAATATGAACCGTTGGGACGGAACCGAGCCGGCGCGGCGGTTGAGCCAATGGTCGGACTCCGAGATGGCGAAGCCGAATCCGCATAACCCGAAGCGGTTTGGGCAACTGGTGTTCGTGGACTGAACTATCGCTGGGCGGAGTGTATCGGGATGCGGCGGGGTCGGTGCGGCTGGCTTCGGCATACGAGGCCAACCCGGAGAAACGCCGGGACCTGACCCAGAACATTAACTTTCAGTTGTGGCGAAGCTTCGAGCGGTATGATTCGCGCTGCTCGCTGCGGACGTGGGTCTATAGGGTCGCGCACCATGTGGGGGCGTCGCACGTGCTGCGGGAGCGGCGCGTGTTCGCGCGGTTGGTAAGTCTCGAAGAGCTCGACGCGATCGCGGAGACGCATCCGTCGGCTGATAGGAACGAGTGAACTTGGACTGGCAGGTGATCGTTTCGTATCTCGAAGATATGGACGCTGCGTCGATTGGGGAGATCACCGGGCTAACGCCGGGGAACGTGGCGATGCGGATCCATGGATTAAGAAGATTTTGGCAAGACGGTTTCACGAAAGAGGCAACCATGCAAAGTGACCCCAAGCGAGTTTGGCAGGATCAAGAAACGGAGGCAACGATGACGTTAGAACGGGTTCGGGAGAAAGCGCAGGCGCTGCGCGGAAAGACGCGGAGGGCGCTGTTCGGCTGGATCGCCCAGCCGCTGCTGATCGCGGGCCCTCGTCAAGGTGAATGGCGGGTTGGGGCAGCAAGCGGCGATGGGCTTCGCGCTGGTGTGGAGCTTGGGGGGGCTGTATTTCGCCCAGCGCGGGATGTGGTCGCCTGCGGCCCCGGACGAGACGGGGATGCGGCCTGGACTCGAATCGTATCGACGCGAGGTCGAGCGGCGGCAACTGCTTCCTCAGCGCTTCCTGATCTGGCTGTTTGGGCCGTTGCTGCTCGCTATAGCGGCTTTCGTCGCACCGCTCCTTAGCCGGGGAATGATAACCCAAATGATTCCGTTTTTATCGCTGTTGGCTATCTGGATCGGGGCCGTCTTTGTGATGCGGGTATTCTACCAGCGGGAACTCGCGAGGGAGATTGAAGTGCTGCGGGAGATCGAGAAATGGCAGGGGCTACGACTTTGAGCGGAAGGGTTTGTGGAGGCGTACCGTACGGTCGCCTTCCTTCGTAAAAAGGAAGTTAAGAATGCCGCCGGCGTCGGTCGTATGTTCGGTAATTTCGTGGTCGTCGAGTTCGGCGTCGTACGCGGTTTTGGCTTCAAGGCCGATGACGTAGATGTTCTGGAGCTCGTCGCTATCGACTTTGAACTCCATGTTGTCACGGCCGAAGTAAACGACGGTTCCGGCGATATCGATCGGGGCGGGCGACTTCATGCTGCGATCTTTACGGGCTCCTTCCTCAAACACCTGAACTTTACCGTCGCCGAAGTGGAACCAACTCGCATCGTCTTCCCAACTGCTGCGGAGGACGAGACGACCGGCGGTGGACTGGTGCATTGCCAGCGGCAGGTGGTAGTAGCTGAGGCCCGGCTGGTAAGGGTTCGCCCAGAGCAGCTCATAAGGGATGCCGAACGCGCCCCGCATTAGGAAACGATCGTGGATGAGCCAGCCTTGGACGAACTGGGTTTCCTGGGCGTTGGTATCAAAGGCGACCATGCTCAGGTCGGTGGCGCGAGAGAGGGCAGCGATGCGGATATCAGGCTCGCCGTTACCTTCGTAAAAAGGGATGCGGTATTCGTTTTCGGGGGCCGGGAAGGTGGCGGGGTAGTAGCTGAGGATGTGATAGGCCGGGAGCTCTTTGAAGTACTTGGCGGCGTCCTCGCGGAGGTCGATGTTGGTGTTATCGCGGACCGCGTGGAGGAGCTCGAAGAGGGCGTGGCTTTCTTCGCGGGTGTAGCGGAACTTGCCGACTTTTAGGGCGGGGGCGATTTCGGCGCGCCACCAGTTTTTGACGATGGCTTCGAGTTCGCGTTTGCCGGCTTCGCCGCCGAGAATCACGGCGGCAAACGCGCGGTCGCGCATGAACGGGATGCGGCGCGAGGCAGGCGGGGCGGCGAGGAGCTTGGCAAGCTTGGCCTTGAGAGCGGCGGCTTCGTTTTCTTTCACGCTGGCTTGGGCCCAGTCGTAGACCAAGGCGACTTGGCGGACGTCGGTCGCTTTGAGCGCCCAACCGATGGCCTTGCCCGTGAACTCCTCGTTCTTCGCTAGTAGGCCGTAGAGCCCCCAGGCGAGACCGGGCTCGGGCATTTCGACCTTCCCCGCCACTAGGGTCTCAAACTGCTGCCAGCGGACGGATGTGCGCTCCCGTTCGCGTTGCAGAAGCCGCAGGCGGCGGGCGGGCAGGAGCAGTCGCGGATGCTCGGTATAGACCTGGAAGTCTTCGTCGTTTTGGGCGCGAAGAGCCGCGGCGGCGGGAAGGGAGAGGAGAGAACGGCGCGAAATGCGGCTCACGCCTCCAATTGTGTCACACCGACACACAGGTGGGTTATGGTGCCCCCGAAAGAAGTTTCCTTCGTCGCCCACTTGATTTATTTTCAATGGTTTGGTGGAATGAAGAGGTTGGCTACCCACTTGCTGGGTACTAGCACGAATTGATGAAGTTCACCTTTGAACCCGCCCTCTGAGGCAATGGGCTAATAGATTGAAGCGAGTGGGCTGAATGTAAGCATGCTTGCGGGAGCCGGTAACAAGTTCGAACCGCTCCTTTGATCTGTTGCAGATTGCATCAGAGGGAATTTTTTACCTCTGGGTCGGGTGTTCTCCGGTTCGCCAACAAACCAGGATTTTCGTGTTTCCCTCAACTATGTAGGTTTCTACCAGCTCTCCCTGGACCGCAAGTACCGCCGAGTGTTTGGCGTTTTCAGTCAGGATTTTGATTGGACGCGGGCCTGGCTGGGAACGGAGTGATCACAGCGGACACTCTGCCCCAAGCGCGAAGCGGCGCACGGTCCCATTGCCCCTACAGTTTCTCCAACTGTTCCTTAGGGGTGACCGCATCGGAAAAGGTTTCCATTCTTACACCCTTTTCCGATGCGGTTTTCTAAGAGCAGTGCGTCCGAGGAACGAGCTGACTCTTAAAAGGCTAAAGTTCCAGAACGTGGTTTTTCGTCGGGATGGGGCAGATAAACCGTGTGGCAACGCTCACACCGATAAACCTCGGCTTCCTTTCCCAACTGGGAGGCGATCTGTTCCCCGAAAGCATACCAGCGTTTCAGGTGGCCCAAGCAGAACTTGTCCCCGGTTGTACGCTCGTTGCAGGCCCGCATGCGGAGCAGGCGAACTTTTAGATTCGCTACGGGATCTGCCATGACTTTTGGAGAACTCAAGTGTAACAGATTGGGACCTCGGTCATTTTTTCAGGATGGACCACATGTTCGAGAAGCTGTCCGTCCATTGGCGGAAGCCAGCGACGGGGGAGAGTGGCTTGCCCAATTTGAGCAGGCTGGGGTTGAGAGCCAAGGCGTCCTTTCCCAGGACGACGACCCAGGTGGAGCCGAAACAGGCTTCGTCATCGTCGGCGCGTTCGTTCTCGAAGGTGACCGCGGCGAGCCCCATGGCTTCGGAGTTCGCCGTGACGACGGGTTCGAGTTCGAGATACTTATTCGAGATGTGGACGGCCAGCATCCCACCGGGTTTGAGGTGGCGGAAGTAGAGGGCGAAGGCTTCCTTCGTGAGGAGATGAACTGGGACTGAATCGCCGGAAAACGCATCGACGAGGAGGACGTCGAAGGCCATGGGGGCTTGGCGTTCGAGCGTGAGGCGGGCGTCGCCGAGATGGACCTCTTTTTGGGCGGCGGAGTCCGGTACGAAACTGAATTCGGATTGGGCGAGATGGATGACCAGGGGGTTGATTTCGTAGATTTGGTAGTTGTCGCCCGAGCGGCCGTAGCTGGCGAGGGTACCAGATCCGAGCCCGATGACTCCGACCTTCTGCGGCACGCCTTCTTTGCGGGTGAGGATGGCCTGACCGGCTCCGGACTCGGCGCAGTAATAGGTGGTCGCTTCTTTCTTCCGGGACGGATTGAGGTACTGCTGGCCGTGGTTGATGACGCCGTGGAGGAGTTGGCGGAGGCGGGTGTTGTCGTTGAAGTCGCCTTCGTCTTCAATGCGGAGCATGCCGTAGAAGTTGCGTTGCACGACGCGATAGCCTTTCATATGTCGCTGTTGGACATGCATCCACCAGCCGGCGTAGCCGCCGAGGACGGCGACCAGGACGACTGTCATGGCGAAGCCTCTCTTCGACTTGAAAAACTCACCGTAGCGGACGACGATCGCCGTGGTGCCGAGGGCGCCGGCTAGGAGCCAGCCGAGGGGGAATTCGTAATAGGCGTCGAAATAAGTCGGCGCGAGGAGGCCAACGAAGAGGCCGCCAAAGGCACCGCCGACCGAAAGCGAGACGTAGAACGAGGTGAGGTAACGGGGGTGAGGTTTTAGGCTGGCGAGTTCGCCGTGGCAAACCATGGAACAGAAGAACATGGCCGCGGAATAGCCGAGGATGCTATTGCGAAGGGAAAGCTCGGGAGCCCCTTCGGCTTGGAACCAGCCGACCATGCCGAGCGAGGCAACGGCGAGGGTGACATAGACCCAGCGCCAGTAGAGCTTGTCGGTTTCAAAGCAGAGGATGAAGGTGAGGAGGTAGAGGACGAGGGGGAGGATCCATAGGAACGGGATGGCGGCGACATCTTGGGTGAGGTGCGTCGTGACGGTGAGCAGGAGGACGGACGGGACGGCGGCGAGGCCGATCCAGAGGAAGCGGAGTCGAAGGGTAGGAGCGAAGGGGGCATCTTCAGCTTCGGCGACGTGGTGCACCCCGCCGCGGGAAAGCCAGGCGACGGTAGCGCAGAGGAGAACGAAGGCGGCGAAGACGCCGGACCAGATCCAGGCTTGAGTTTCGACGGTGAGCCGGGGTTCGACAAAGACGGGGTAGGAGATGAGGGCAAGGAGGGAGGCGACGTTGGAAAGGGCGAAGAGCCGATAGGGAACGGCACCGGCGTTGTTCCGGGAGTACCAGGCTTGGAGAAGCGGGCCGGTGGTGGAGAGGAGGAAGTAAGGCAGGCCGATCGTGACGGCGAGAAGACCGAGAATGAGTACGGCGGGGTTCTCGTCGCCGCGCGGCTTCCAGGAAGCGTTAGGAAGGATGGGCAGCGCCAGAAGGCTCACAGCGAGGAGGCCGATGTGGACTTGGGCCTGTCGCTTGGCGGGGAAGCGCTCGAAAAGTACATGGGCGTAGGTATAGCCGCCGAGCAGTGTCGCCTGGAAGAACAACATGCAGGTGTTCCAGACGGCTGCGGAGCCGCCGAACCACGGAAGGATCATCTTGGCGATGATCGGCTGAACCTGAAACAACAGGAACGAGGAGAGGAAGATGGTAAGCGCGTAGAGAAGCATCGAGCAGTCTCGCTATCGTCGCACGATCGCGAAGAGGTTCGAGAAGGCGTCCGTCCATTCGCGGAAAGTGGGGTCGGGAACCAGGACCTGGGAGCCCTTCTGGAGATGAGGGTAAGAGGCGAGGGCGTCCTTGGACATGATGAGGACGTAATGAGAGTAAAAACACTCGGCGTTGTCGTCGGGCGGGGTGTCTTCAATCTCGATGGCGACTTTGCCGGCGGCCTGAGCGGCGGAGGCCATGACGGGTTTGAGATCGAGGTACTGGTTGGTGATGTTCATCACCAGGATGCCCGAGGGTTTCATATTGCGGAAGTAGAGGGCGAACGCCTCGCGCGTCACGAGGTGGACGGGGATGGAGTCTCCGGAGAAGGCGTCCATGAAGAGGACGTCGAAGTTCTGAGGAGTGGTCTCGCGCTCGAGGGCGAGGCGGCCATCGCCGAGGATTTCCTGCGTGGTGGCGGGGGTTTCCGTGAGGAACGTGAAGTATTGCCGGGCGAGTTGGAAGACGAGCGGGTTGATCTCGTATAAGCGGAAAGTGTCGCCTTTACGGCCATATCCAAGAAGGGCGCCGCAGCCGAGGCCCAGAACGCCGATCTTTTGCGGTACCCCTTCCTGCCGGTTGAGGATCGCGCGACCTGCACCGCTTTCGCGGCAGAAGTAGCTGGACGGGATCATGCGGCGTTCGGGGTTGAGGAGCTGTTGGCCGTGGTTGATCATGCCGTGGATGAGTGCTTTGGCGGCGCCTGGCTCTTCGGGGTCGCCGCCCACGCTGAGGTGGAGATGGCCATAGAAGTTGCGGACGGCGACCGGGGCATGAGATATCTCTTCGCGTTTGATGCGCACGAGCCACCAGCCGAAGGCACCTTGAGCGCCGAGCAGCAGCACCAGGGCGGCGAAGCCGATGCGTTTTTCAAACCATTCGCGCTGCGAGCGGTAGAGAACTCCGATCGCGAGGGCGGAGCAGAGGAAAAGGCCGATGGGGAGTTCGTGGAAGGTGTTGAAGATAACCGGAGCCATAAGGCTGACGAAGAGGCCGCCGATGGCACCGCCGAGGGACATGGAGACGTAGAAGCCAGTCAGATAGCGGGGGTGGGGCTTGAGACGGGCGAGTTCGCCGTGGCAGACCATGCAAGAGACGAAAAGCGTGGCGGAGACGATAGCGATGCTTTGGAGGACGGTAAGGCTTTCGCCTTCGCGGTCGAGAACGCGGGCGAAGAAGATATAGATGCCGACCAGAGCGGGGAGGAAGAACCAGCGGTTGTAGATTCGGTCGGTATCGAAGCAAAGGATGAAGGTGAGGAGGTAAAGCACGAGGGGGAGAACCCAGAGGAAGGGGATGGCGGCGACGTCCTGGGTGAGATAGCTCGTGAGAGCGAGCAGGAGAACGGAGGCGACGGCGGAGAGGGTGATCCAGAGGGCGCGGAGGGTCCAGGTGGGAGGGGGGGCGTCTTCGAGGACGACTGGTTCCTTGGCGTCGGCGAACTTCCAGGCGACGAGCGCGCAGAGGGAGACAAATGCAAAGTAGCCGAAGCCCCAGAGGCGGGCCTGAAGGGGGACGGCGAATCTGGGCTCGACGAAGAGGGGGTAGGTGAGCAACGCGAGGAGGGACGCGGTGTTCGACAGCGCAAAGAGACGCCAGGGGACCGCGCCACCGCTGGCGCGGGTGTACCAGCTTTGGAGGAGAGGGCTGGAGGTGGAGAGCATGAAGTAGGGCAGGCCGATGGTACCGGCGAGGATAAGGAGGATGCGGAGGGTGGGGTCCTCGGTGCCATTGGGCTTCCAGGCTTCCGGGGGCATAATCGGCGTAAGGGAGCTGAGGAGGAGGAGGACGAGGTGGATCTGCTTTTGCCGGGCGGCGGGTTGGCGTTGGAGCCAATGAGCATAGGTATAGCCGCCGAGCAGAGCGGCTTGGAAGAACAACATGCAAGTGTTCCAGACGTTGGCCGCTCCTCCGAACCAGGGCAGGATGGCCTTGCTGATGACGGGTTGAATCTGGAAAAGAAGAAAAGCAGAGACAAAGATGGTGAGGGCGAAGAGGGGCATGATTTAGGATTCGTAGCGGGCGAAGATGGGAGCGGCGCGGTCCCCGGTGAGGAGGACGCAGGTGGACGAGGACTTGGCGACGAGGCGGCCTTGGCTGTCCCGGACGTCACATTCGATGAAGCCGGAGGTGCGGCCGCGGTGAATGACGCGCGCCTCGGCGACCATGCGGCCGGTGATGACGGGTCGGAAATAATTTATCTTGAGCTCGATCGTGGTCATGGCCTCGCCGTCGGCGAGGGTCGTGAGCATGGCGATGCCCATGGCCATGTCGGCGAGGTCGCTATAGATGCCGCCATGGACGGTGCCGAGGGGATTGTGATAAGCCGGAAGGGCCTCCATGCTGTAGATGACATGGCCTTCGGCGCGGTGTTCTTCGACCATGCCGAGGGTGATGGCCATGGGCACGGTGGCGACGTCGATGAGATCAATCAGCCGCGACATAGATTCCCAGAGTGACCATGCCGGTGCCGGTAGCGAGTTGCTGATGGCGGCGCCAGGTGCCGGTTAATTTCCGGGCGAGGGTGTTGAGGGTGGCGGAGATGGCTCCGAGGAAGACGAATGGGGCGAAGGACGGTTTAGAGACGAAGGAAGGGATGAAGGGATTGCCGGTCGGTGGAGGCGCCTCAGCGACTTCGAGGTGGCCAGAGCGGCGGATCATTTGGATGCTCAGGTAGACGATGTAGGCGGCACCGGCGTACTTGACGGCTTGGAAGGCGAGGGCGGAAGTGGCGAGAATCGCGGAGAGCCCGAGGGCGGCGGCGAGGACATGGGCGAAGCCCCCGGCGATGGTGCGGGTCATCACGTAGAGGATTCCGGGGCCCGGGGTGAGGGCGAGAATGGAGCAGGCGGCAAGGTAGGCGACGAGTCGATCCGTTTCAATCATATGGAAGCTTAGGTTAGCTATGGTAACCTGAAACTTCAACACCGATCCGGTGCCGTCTAAGGTAAGCGAAGCATACGTCCTCCGATCCTATCCCTTCCGGGAAGCAGACCTGATCGTCAGTTTTTTGACACGCGATCAAGGGCGGTTGCGCGGCATAGCCCGCCGAGCACGGCGACCGAAAGGTCCGTTCGGGTCAGGGTTGGAGCGGCTCTCGCTGGTGAACATGCAGTATTTCCAGCGGGAGAACGTTGAACTTTGCAAGATGGATGGCTGTGAAATGCTCCAGTCTCAATTTTCACTTGCCAACAATTATACGGCCAGCGTGGGTCTGGACTTCATCGCCGAAATTTGCGACCAGATTCTGCCCGCGGGCGAGCCCAATGAAAGATTTTTTCGACTGTTGACGGCAATTCTCGAATACATGCGCCAGGCTCCAAGCGACCGAACCGAGGAAGCTACCTGGACGGCAATTCAATATTTTTCCCTTTGGGCAGTCCGGCTATCCGGCTTTTTGCCTGACCTTCGAGTAAGCGACGAATCCCGAATTTTGGCCCGCGAAATGTTGACTACCCCGATTCACAACCTAACGCCTCGCCCTTGGTCTCGGACCACCTCCCGGGATTTACGCCGCTTCCTTGTCACCACGATTGAACAACAAATTGAGCGTCGATTGATCACGGCGCAAATGCTAGAAACCCTCTGAGTATGGATTCGTTTCAGGAAACTGTTTTTAAGCTGAAGAAGTATTGGGCGGATCGCGGCTGTGTGATCCAGGAGCCCTACGATATTGAAGTCGGTGCGGGGACGATGTCTCCGGAGACTTTTCTGCGGGTGCTGGGGCCGAAGCCTTGGCGGGTGGGTTATGTGCAACCAAGCCGGCGGCCGGCCGACGGGCGGTACGGGGATAACCCGAACCGGTTGTACAAGCATCAGCAACTGCAGATCATTCTGAAACCGACGCCGAAGGACGTGATTGATCAGTACCTCGGCTCGCTGGAAGCGATCGGGATTGATCTGTCCAAGCACGACCTGAAGTTGGAGGAAGACAACTGGGAGTCGCCGACGCTGGGGGCGTGGGGGATTGGCTGGCAGGTGATGTTAGACGGGATGGAGATTACGCAGTTTACGTATTTCCAGCAGTGCGGCGGGATGGATTTGGATTTGTGCCCGGCGGAGATCACCTATGGGCTGGAACGGATTGTAAGCTTCCTGCAGGGGAAGGAATCGGTCTACGACATCGAGTGGGCACCGGGCGTGAAGTACTCCGAGGTTCGGTATTTCGACGAGTTGCAGCTTTCGGTCTACAACTTCGAGATGGCCGACGTGGAGATGTTGTGGGAGGCGCTGAAGCGGCATGAGGCCGAAGCGCAGCGTTTGGTGGATGGTTATAAGACGGTCGAAGATCCGGCGGAGAAGCGGCGGTATCCGTTGTTGGGTGCCTACGATCAGGTTTTGAAGTGTTCGAACCTTTTCAACCTTCTCGACGCGCGGGGCGCGATTAGCGTGACCGAGCGGGTGGGTGTGATTGGACGGGTGCGGAAGATTGCGGTGGGCGTGGCGCAGGCGTGGGTGGAT